>JAADIB010000077.1 GCA_013151565.1 Chlorobiota bacterium | reverse complement strand
TTGATTACATTGTTGAACATGATGAAGCATTATTGGAACTACCGCAAATTGATCCTAAAGCAAGTCAGGAACTAATTGATATATACGATAATATCGGAAGGAATGTAGCGGAATTGATTGAAGACGGTTCTACATTGCAGATGGGAATAGGAGCAATACCCGATAATGTTATGAAATATCTGCGCAATAAAAAAGATCTCGGTGTTCATACCGAAATGTTCTCGGATGGTATGATAGAACTTGTTGACGAGGGAATTATTACAGGCGATAGGAAAACTCTGCATCAAGGTAAGATCATTGCGGGCTTTGTACTTGGGACAAGGAAAGCGTATGATTATATCGATAACAATCCCGTGTTTGAATTCCATCCTCAAGAATATGTGAATGATCCTTTTATTATCGCGAAAAATGATAAAATGGTTGCAATAAATTCTGCGCTCGAAGTTGATTTGACCGGTCAAGTTTGTGCTGATTCGATTGGGACAAAATTATTCAGCGGTATCGGCGGTCAGGTGGATTTCATCCGCGGTGCAGCTTATTCGGAAGGGGGTAAACCGATAATTGCGCTTCCTTCTACAACCAAGGATGGTAAAATATCAAGGATTGTACCTACACTCAAACCGGGCGCTGGTGTTGTTACTTCAAGGGGAGATGTTCATTATGTTGTAACAGAATACGGCACAGCTCAGCTCTGGGGTAAATCGATTAAGGAAAGAGTTGCTGAATTGATAAGAATATCTCACCCGAAATTCAGAGATGAACTTTCGGAATTTGCAATGCAGACTTATAATGTGAAAATATGATAGCGGTGATAGGAGACATACACGGGTGTTACTTTACACTGACGGAGCTCTATCAGGAAATAAAAAATAAATATCCTGATGTTCAAGTTTACTCAGTCGGTGATCTGGTTGATAGAGGTAATAAGAGTTATGAAGTTGTTGAATTCATTTTAGATAACAAGATACTTTTTACACCGGGAAATCATGATTATATGTTCTATTATTTTTTCAAAGAACCTTCAAGTGTATTTGCCAGGTCGTGGGTATTTAACGGAAGTGAAGCTACCCTGCAATCTTACGATGATCACGGTGAAAAATTGTTTGAGCATATAGAAATATTAAAGAAAGCTCCGCTGTATTTTGATACTCCGGATTGTTTTATTACTCATGCTGGAATTTCAAAAGAATATGAAAATATTTTAGATCCTAGTTTTAAAGATGATTTTACTCCACTTTACGAATTGATAAATAAAGATTTCAGTTCAGATAGAGGAGTACTTTGGCTGCGTGGTAAGGCGTTGAATATCGGGAAACTACAAATTATGGGTCACACTAAGCATCAAGAAATTACATTGGATGAAGAAGCCAATGCAATTTATATAGATACCGGAGCTTATGTCGGAAATAAATTAAGTGCAGTTATAGTTGATAATGAACAAATTGTTGATGTTATCGACGTAAAAACACATTTAAATGATATAATTTAATGTAGTGTAAATATCAATCACTACTTTAATAATTGTTGAATTTTACTCTATAAATGAATAATTTTTCGAATCAGTTTTAATCGAAAATGGAGGAATATCGAAAATAGTTCTACCTTAATTGGATTTTGAAAATAACAACTAGGTCATTCGATTTACGGTAGAAAATCAAAACTGGTGTATGATGGCAAAGGAATAATATTTCTTCTTATTCTGATTGCCGCTATCTTAGCATCTTTAGGTTTCACTGCAAAGGGAAAAATGGATTCCGAACATCTCTATAACGGAGATGAAGAGGTGTTTAACGTTTTCTCGGGAGCAAACAGTGATGAAGTATATGATGATGCCTCCGATAAAGAATTCAGTGACCTGTTTTTCTCATCTGATTCAACCGATTCAACTTCCAAAAATGCTTTAAACGGGGCAGACTCACTTTTAGCAGATTCAGTTGTTGCTGTTGACTCTATGGCGTTAGATTCTACTGCCAGATTAAAATATTTTCACTATAAACAACCTGATAGTTACAGTACCAGTGTGACTGAGGGATATAGATCCAACCTCTTTATTTATCCATCCAAACAGTATGTGCAAAAAAGTGTTGAGATTGATTCGACCGGACAGTTCGTATTAATCACGGAAAAGATTGCCGGGCAGGAAAGTAAAGTGATGGTAAAGATGCCTCTGGACGAATACATTAATAAAATGACCGAGGCAATAAATAAACAGGGGCTTGAAAAACTTGGAAGACAGTACAAACTAGTAGAAGGAAAAAAAGATCTTGGCAAACTTTTAACTGATATAACTAACATAGATATCCCTCTGCCGAGCACATCATTTCTAAGCATTTTCGGACCGCCTAAAATCAGTTTAAAGATCAATGGTGCCGTTGATATACGCGGTGCTTGGCGAAGCGAGACCACAGAGGGACAGACGGTTTCCAGGTTAGGAAATACTAGAAATGAACCTGACTTTAGTCAGCAGGTACAGATAAGTGTTAATGGTAGTATCGGTGACAAGCTGAGCATCAATGCAGACTGGAATACCGAACGTACTTTTGAGTATGAGAATCAACTTAGATTGAATTATAAAGGTTATGATGATGAAATAATTCAGAGTATTGAAGCGGGTAATGTGTCTCTGCAAACATCTCCGCTTGTCGGCGGTAGTGAAGCGCTCTTTGGTGTTAAAGCGAAGTTCCAGTTCGGACCGTTTACTCTTACAGCATTGGCTTCCCAAAAGAAGGGGGAGATAAAAGAAGTTTCTGTTTCCGGCGGTAGTGAAAAGCAGGAATTTGAAATACATGCTTTCAGCTATTCAGATAATCATTACTTCTTAGATCAAGTGTATGCCAATACAGACGAGGAGCATAACTTTTTCAATAACTATTACGGAAATCCGACGGCGATTGAAACGGATTCTTCACGAAAGTATTTTGTGAAAGAATTAGAAGTTTGGAGAACTGCAAGCGGTATTGAGGAACAGGATAAGCAGAGGAGAGCAAACGCATTTATCGACTTACCTTCCAGACCGGTAGGAAATAGTATTGACGCAAAATTTAAGGATATCCAGCAGGAACAAAAACCCGGTTTGAATATGATCAATACGAGATTTGAACGATTGACAGAAGGTGTTGATTATATATATAATCGTTATGCCGGCTTTATTAGTTTTAAAACAAATATTCAAAAAACTGATGGTATTGCTGTTGCCTATACAATTGAAGGAGATGGAAATGGGGATAAGCAGTATGGTGAATTTATTAGAGACCTCGAGGATTCAGCCGTTGCAGTTCTGAAGCTCATTAAACCGCAAAACTTGCAACCAGGATATAGAAAAGCATGGAAGCTTAAACTCAGAAATATTTATCCTTTAGGCGGGCGCGATATAAATGAAGAAGAATTTAAACTTGATATCTATTATAGAGTTGAAGGGCAAGAGCCTCAGAACGATTTTAATGGTGTTAAGTTACTGCCGAGTTTCGGCTTTGATAAATATGATGATAGTAAAAACCCTAAACCTGACGGAGCATTCGACTTTATGCCGAAAACCATTATACCGTCGACCGGTGAAATAATTTTTCCTGTCTTGGAACCTTTCGGACAGCAGCTTCCTAAAGATTTGCCCGATTCTATTGCATACCAAAGTATTTATGATACGACTAAAACATTTGCTCAGCAAGATAGGACCAAGGATAAATTTCTTATAAAAGGTTCATACTCGGCGGCGACTTCTTCCACATTTCAGATTGGGTTTAATGTTGTAGAAAATTCTGTAAGAGTTACGCTTGACGGACGTGAATTGAAATCAGGAGTTGATTATTCTGTTGATTATAATATTGGACAGATCACTATCAGGAATGCTGACGCTTTAGTTCCAGGTGCAAATCTTAAAATTACTTATGAGCAGAACGATCTTTTCCAACTTGCATCGAAAACTCTAATGGGTTTAAGGGGTATTTACGAGTTCAGTAAAAAAACGAAACTGGGATTCTCATTCTTGAACCTAAATCAGAAATCGCTCAGTGATAAGGTTAGGATAGGGGAAGAACCACTGAACAACTCCATATACGGTGTTGATTTTAACACTAGCGCTGATCTTCCTTTTATTACTACGGCGCTTGATAAGCTAATATCCACAAGTACGAAATCAGCATTTAACCTTAAAAGTGAATTTGCTTATATGAATCCGGATCCGAATACAAAGAAGAGTACTATTGCTTCAGATAACGGAGAAAGCATTGCATACATAGATGACTTTGAAGGGTCGAAGAGAACCATACCGATCGGAATATCATACACAACATGGAAAGATCTTAGTGTTCCGAATGATCTGCCTGTCATCGGAGACCTTCCCAGAGAAGATCAAATGGATTATAAAGCTAAAAGTTTCTGGTTTAATATATTACCGTCAAATGTTACTACAGATCTGATATGGCCTAATAAGCAAGTTTCTGCTAAAGATAGAAGTGTGACCGTACTCGACTATATATTCAGACCAGATGATAGGGGTATGTATAACTACAATCCTAATTTAAATGATCCGAAACGGGCATGGGGAGGAATGATGAAAGGACTCTCTTCAAGCGCAAACAATCTGATTGATGAAAAAATAGAAGCAATAGAATTTTGGATAAATATCATTAATGCACCGGAAGACGCAAAATTGAATATAGACCTTGGATTGATAAGTGAAGATGTTATTCCAAACAATGAATATGATACCGAAGATAAGAACTTTAATAGTATTGTTGATGAAGGTGAAGATACCGGTATTGACGGTGTTCCCAGTCCGCAAGAGCCAGGTTATGACGCTACGAATAATAGAGACCCTGCCGGTGATAACTTTAGACTAATACAAAGTAATTCGAAATTTGTTGTTTACGACGATTACTATGCCGTTAACGGAACAGAAGGAAATGCCGCACTTACAGATATTGGCAGGTTCCCGGACAGTGAGGATTTGAACGGTAATATTACATTGGATAACCTTGATAGTTATTTCAGGTATGTAATTCCTCTTGATACCAGTAAAGAAAATAATCCATTTGTTGCTGGCGGCGGGGCAATAATCACAACGCCTCCTAATGCAGGTAAAAAATCGAGATGGTATCAGTTCAAGATCCCGTTAAAAGATTTCAAAGAAAAAATAGGGGAGCCTAGTTTTTCTTTAGTGGAATATATACGTCTATGGGTAACCGGTGTTGATGAGGAAGTTCATTTCCAGATCACTGAATTTAACCTAGTTGGAAACCAATGGCAGAAAATTGTTGATCCTCCAAGAGTGACTGAGGATGATACTGTGCTGACAGTTTCGAATGTTAATATAGAAGACAACCCTGATTATTACAGCCCGCGCGGAATTGTAAGGGAAAGAGACCGTACACAAATAGATCAAAATATTTTTAAGAATGAGCAGTCTCTTGAAATGATACTCAACGATTTAGGTGATGGTGAGCATCGTGAGGTTGTTAAATATCTTGTTAAAGGGATGGATGTTTTCAATTACACCAAGATGAAACTTTTTGTGCATGGAGATCTTGATTCTTCTAAAGGATCAATTTCATATTATGATACTTCAGATGTGAATAATTATGCAACCGATCTTTACTTTAGATTTGGTTCTGATAGCACAAATTATTACGAATATATTCAACCAACGAAACCTCGTTGGAAAGAAATATCGATCAATTTTGATGATCTTACAACTATCAAAGAGATAAGACCGGTAGATACATTGAATGCAGTTTACCGCATTCCTGTACCTGGTAAGCCCGGGCACTTTTATGGTATAAGAGGAAATCCCAGTTTAACTAGGGTTTCATTTTTTGCTTTTGGAATTGCAAATCCAAAAAATAAAGGAGAACCATTTGAGAAGGTTTCAGGTAATCTTTGGGTAAATGAACTGCGAGTGCTAGGTGCAAACGATACGCCCGGCTATGCCCTAAGTATGTCTTCATCAATAAATTTTGCTGACCTTTTTAGTGTTAGCGCCAATTATCGGCAGACGGATCCGTATTTCCATAAGTTATCGGGTCGTTTCGGTAATAGGGTCGATTCAAAAAGCTGGGGAGTTTCAGGTAATTTGGATGTTGTAAAACTTATTCCTGTCAATCTTCCGGGGAGTAATCTGAAAGTGAATTATTCACATACAGAATCTGAATCTACGCCCCTTTATAAACCACAGACTGATGTACTTGTGAAAAAAGCAGCGGCTACTTCAAGTAATCCTGACAGTTTAAAAGAAGAAACGCAAACTGTAAACGTTTCCGATACGTGGTCGGTTTCTAATATCAAGTTTCGCATACCGTCGAAAAAATGGTATATCAGAGATACTTTTAATGGTTTGGTATTTAGTTATAATTATAATAGTTCGGAATCACGCAGTCCGTCGGTAAAAGCCTCTAACAGTTGGTTATGGAATGCCAGCGGGAAGTATTCTGTAAGTTTTAGCAACGATAATTTTTTCTACCCGGCAAACATTCCAATTATCGGTCTTATCTTTCAGATTTTTAATGATTATAAAAATTTAAAATTCTATTTTACTCCTCAAAAATTTGATGCGGGAGTTACTGCAAAGAGAAATTATTCCTACAACCTTTCAAGAAATGCAAATGTTGATCCGAATGTAAGAAGGGATTTTACTGCAGCGAGAAATGCCGGATTCAGTTGGAGATTGACTGACGGCGGATTACTCAATCTTTCAACTAATTATTCGCTTAATATCACTTCCTCGTTAGCTCATTTACTCACCGATGAATTAGGCAATCCAAGAGATGAGAAAGATATTTGGTATGATATTTTTCATGGTAATTTGTTTGGAAAGGATAACAATTATAGTCAAAGTTTTTCACTTAGCAGTAAACCTAAAATGCCTTCAATACTTGAGCTTAATAAATTTTTAACCCTAAGTGCGAGTTACAGCGTTTCGTATTCTTGGAGGAATGATTTTTCCCAACCGATACTTGGTAGAAGTGTTGGCTGGGGCAATAGGATAAACGGCAGTATGACCGTACGTGTAAAATCTATTATGGATCCGATATTTAAACTGTTCAAAGGTGAAAGTGCAAGGTCGCCTGATAGACCTAAACGGAAAAGCAGGTTCCAGAAACCCAAGAAAGGGGCTAGGAATATTGACAAACAGATTGAAAATGATGACAAAGCAAATAAACAGGCTAATAGCAAAGCCGATAGTCTGGCTAAGATGAATAAACCTTCTATTTTCAATAATGTACTTGGAGTTATGCTGAATTCCATACAATATGTTTTATTTGACTATGATCAATTCTCGTTTAACTTTAGCCAGAATAATTCTGCCGGACACAGCGGTATGCGATATTTTGGTACCGGGTTCTGGAACTTCTGGGGAGGGGAGCAAGATCCTATGAACGGTCCGTCGCGTCTTTATCAGTTAGGGTTTTCAACTGATCCGGGACCAAGAGCATTCGGCGGAACAGTTTCGAACAATTTTTCGCAGAAGAATAATTTTACAATTAAAACCAGCCGTCCGCTCTGGAAAGGTGCTGACCTAGATGTAAACTGGAACGTCGGCTGGGGATATAACGAATCAATTTCACTATATGTCGATTCACTATCGGGGGAACAGATAATTACGAACCGCTACGTTACCGGAAATATTAATCGTTCTTTTATGTCCCTTCCAATGCTAGGCGCTTCGGTGGGCGCAGTAAATGAACTATATGATCCAAATTCACCTGACCCGAACGGCAGTCTATCCGATGCGTTTGTGAAAGGAATGGAGTCTATTCCTTTACTGTCAAAGCTGCCGTTCTTTAGAGATATAGCTCAATATATTCCAAGACCAAACTGGCGAATTAATTGGGTGGGACTTGAGAAATTACCAATATTAAAAAGTTTGTTTAAGAGAGCCTCTCTTAATCATGCTTACACTTCCACTTATATGGAAGGATGGAAGATCAATGCCGACGGGTTTGAAGAGGTTCAGACTCAAAAAGTTTCATACGGGTTTGCTCCGCTTGTGGGGCTAAATCTGACTTTTGCTGAAATGTGGGGAGGAAATATCAAGGGTACTGTTAAGTATTCTGTAAAATCGAATTATGATTTAGGAGTTGCAACAAAATCAACAACTGAAACATTTTCACGAGATGTTAACTTCGCCTTCAGTTTTGCGAAATCCGGTTTTGAACTGCCTCTGTTCGGTTTGTCTCTTAAAAACGATATTGAAATTTCTATCTCTTATACTATGGGGAGAAATTCCGTTTTGATTTACGATATGGGTGAGAACTTTGATGAAGCAGGTAAACCAAAAGACGGTAACATCAGAACAACAATTGAACCTCGTATCAGATATGTTATGAGTTCAAGAGTTACGCTGGCAATATTTTTTAGAAGGACATCCGTAGAACCGGAAGGAGCATCGAGAATTCCTGCAACAACAACAAATGAAGCTGGGCTGGATGTTCATATTTCTATTCAGTAATTGATTTTTTTTTATTATTATTACATTGAAATCTATGAGAGGAAGTTATGGAAAAGCATAAGATATTATGGGTAGATGATGAGATAGAAATGTTGAAATCTCACATAATTTATTTAACCGAAAAAGGATATGATGTTGAGACGGTAACAAATGGGGAAGATGCAATAGATCTAGTTAAACAGAAATCTTTTTCTTTGATATTTCTTGATGAAATGATGGCGGGAATGGGCGGTTTGGAAACTTTAGCCAAGATCAAAGAGATCAACCCAAATATTCCGGTGGTTATGGTTACAAAAAGTGAAGAAGAAACTCTTATGAATGATGCGATCGGGCAGAAGATAAGCGACTATTTGATAAAGCCGGTTGTTCCTTCGCAAATGTTCATGGTGTGCAAAAGACTTCTGGAAGGGAAAAAGATATCAGGGCAGTATGTGCAGCAGGATTATCTTAAAGGGTTTAATCAGATAAGTCGACTAATGGGTGAAGACCTGTACTACGAGGATTGGACAGATATATATTTGAAATTGGTTAACTGGGATCTGGAACTTGATGAACATTCCGAAATTGATCTAAGACAATCACTAGATGAACAGCGGAAAGAAGTCAATAAAGAGTTCAGCAAATTTGTTGAACGGAACTATAAAAATTGGATCAATAATGTCGGTGATGAGTACACGCCAAAGTTAACTACCGAGATCGTCTCCGATTATGTGATCCCGTTAGTACAGGAGACTCAGGGACCGGTTTTCTTTTTTGTGATTGATTGTTTAAGATTAGATCAATGGATGATAATGGAGCGGCATCTTGTGGATATGTTCAAGATCAGTAAGGAATATTATTATTCAATTCTACCTACTGCAACGCCGTATGCAAGGAATTCATTATTCGCCGGACTCTTTCCATCCGAGATTGAAAAATATTATCCCGATTTATGGCACACGGGTAATGATGACGAAAGGAGCATGAATAAGTACGAGAAAGAACTTCTTGAAAAATTACTTCAGAGAAGAAATGTCAAACTAAAAAATGATCTTAAATATATGAAGATCATTGACCCGGAAGTTGGAAAAAGTTTTGAACAGAATATTTCCTCGCATCATCGCACACATTTAATGGCAGTTGTTGTTAACTTCCTTGATATGATCGCTCACGGTCGTTCGGATTCAGATATTCTTAAGGAGATAGCGCCGGACGAAGCGGCATATAGATCGCTCACGAACAGTTGGTTTATGCATTCATCGCTGCTCGGTATGTTCAAAGTTATCTCGAGAATGAAAGGGGCAAAGATAGTTGTCACTACTGATCATGGTAGTATTAGAACTATGCGCGGTTCAAAAGTTTTAGGTGATAGGGAAGCGTCAACAAATTTAAGATTTAAGTTCGGTCGTAATCTTAAAGCCGATGAAAAACATGCAGTATTTGTTAAAGACCCGAATGAATATAAATTACCTAGACGCGGTGTAACAATCAGTTATATTTTTGCTAAGGAAGATTACTATTTTGTATATCCTACTGATTACCATAAGTATCTTGCATACTACAAAGATTCCTTCCAGCATGGTGGGATTTCGATGGAGGAGATGATACTGCCGGTTATTACGATGGAGAGTTTAGCGTAATTGAAATTCCCTCTAAAAATAGTTGCTGCTGACGAAACGGAAACAATTGACTTAGCGAAAAAGTTCAGCGGGGTTTTAAAACCCGGCAATACAGTTGCTTTGATAGGTGATCTTGGAACCGGCAAAACTTTTTTTACAAAGAATGTAATTGCCGCTTTTGGGAATTCTGAAGTAAGCAGTCCAACGTTTGCAATAGTCAATGTTTACGAGACAAAGTTCAAAATTTATCACTTTGATTTTTATCGAATAAAAAAAGTTGGTGAACTTTATGATATCGGGTTTGATGATTACTTAGCGGATAGTGACGCAATAACTTTTATTGAATGGGCTGATCTTTTTCCTGAGATTTTACCTGAACATAGATTTGAGATAAAAATCAATTCTATTGATGAAACGAAACGAGAATTTATAATTGAATCATTGTAAAATAATTTTGTGATATGGAAATATTTAAACCGATACTGGCAATAGAAACATCCGAGATGCTCTGCAGTTGTGCATTGATATTGAATGAAAATGATTTCAGTGAATTTAATATCAGGCAGAAGAATATTCATTCGGAAAAATTAATGGAAATGATTTCAGCACTTTTCAATAATTCTGAAGTTAAATTAAAAGATGTTGGTCATATTGCTGTATCTATTGGTCCAGGATCGTTCACCGGTCTCCGTATCGGGCTATCTGTTGCAAAAGGGTTAGCTTACGGAGCAGATCTTCCGCTTATCCCTGTCCCTAATTTTAACGCACTTGCTTTACAAATATCGAGCTATCTTGAACTGAATGAAAAATTCATTGTTGCCAATAAAGCCAACATTACTGAACTGTATGTTAGTCAATATCAAGTAACGGAACATTACTTTAAGCAGATTGAAGAAGTAAAATTAGTGAACACCAAAGAGTTCTTGGATAAAATTCAAAAGACTGATAATGTGTTCGGAAATTTTTCTAATCAGGATAAAAAGAAATATTCTTCTTCACCTAATGCTGTTTATGTAGGAAAATGGTCTTATATTTTTGGCAAGGATTTAGTAACTTATGATTACGATTTTCTTGAACCGAACTATCTTAAAAAATTTGTTGTAAAGGTGAAAAAATGAGAAAGGTTAATTTTCTTCTGATCAGTTTGCTGATCGCGGTATCATTGAACGCACAAGCGGTTGGACCAAAGATTGCAGTGAATGAAAAGGAATATGATTTTGGGACAATAGTTGAAGGGGCAATTGTTTCGCATGAGTTTTTTATCACGAACGAAGGCACCGAAAATTTAGTTATTATTAAAGTTAGTGCTTCATGCGGCTGTACAGTGGCAAAACCTCAAGATGAAGTATTGGAGCCCGGTGAATCAACAGTACTAAAGGTCACTTTCAACTCCGCTCATAAAAAAGGCGATAGAAAAAATTATGTTACGGTTTTTACAAATGATAAAACCAATAAAAAGTTTATAATAATCACAACCGCAAAAGTTTTAGGAAGAGACGAGCAGCCGGATGAAATTAAAAATGCCCCTATGATCTCACTCTCAAAATTATATCATAATTTTGGAACGGTTAAAGAGGGAAGTGTTTTAGAACTTGATATTATTGTTAGGAATAACGGTAAGAGTGATCTGAACATTGAAAAGGTTCATGCTTCGTGCGGATGCACTGCCGCTTTAATGAGCGAAAAAATTATCAAACCGAGGGAAAACGGTAATTTGCATATTGAATTGGATACTTCCAATATGGAAGGAAAAAAGACCAGAACTGTTTTAATTAGATCCAATGATCCGGTGAATCCGAGATTAATAATTACTTTATTTGTTAACGTTGAAAAATAGGCAATATTATGGGTTTTTTTACAAGGTCAAAACAGAATATTTCACCCGATAGTCAAAAAAGAGAAGTCCCGGATGGTCAATGGGTCAAGTGTAAAGAATGTGAAGAAATAATACATGTTAAACAATTAGAACTTCATTCTTGGGTTTGCCATAAATGCGGTTATCATTTCAGAATAGGAAGTGAAGAATATATTCAATTACTGTTTGATAAAGGGACATTCAAGGAAAGCAATAAAAAAATGCGTTCGGTTGATCCTTTGGGATTTGTTGATACTAAAAAATACAGTGACAGGATCAGTGCAAGTATTAAAAAAACCGGATTGAATGATGCTGTAAGAACCGGCATCGGAAAGATAGACGGAAACAAAGTTTCATTTGCATGTATGGACTTCAAATTCATCGGCGGCTCGATGGGATCGGTTGTGGGTGAAAAGATAGCGCGGGCAATAGACAAAGCATACGATCAGAAAATCCCGATGATAATAATTTCACAAAGCGGCGGCGCAAGAATGATGGAAGCTGCATTATCACTTATGCAGATGGTAAAAACAAGTTCGCGACTTGCTAGATTAGCTGATGCGAAAATTCCATACATCTCCGTTCTTACCGATCCTACAACTGGCGGAACAACAGCAAGTTATGCAATGCTGGGTGATGTTAATATTGCCGAGCCGACTGCACTTATAGGTTTTGCCGGTCCTAGAGTTATTAAAGAAACAATTGGCAGAGATCTGCCCGAAGGATTTCAGCGTTCCGAATTCCTTGAAGAACATGGTTTTATTGATCTTATTGTTGAGAGAAAAGACATGAAAGAGAAACTTTCGCATCTTATTGGGTATATGACTTAAAAAGTTATAGAACACTGATAACGCAGATTAAACCCGCCTTTACTTCGTTTCGGACGGGCAGGCGGATTTACACAGATTAATTAAGTGACAAAAACCTCCAAGGTCTTAGAGACCTTGGAGGTTTGGAAATTTATTAGAAGCTTAAAAAAAGAAGCCCAACTTCTTCAAGAAGTTGGGCTTCTGAAGATAGGCTGGTTTTTACGGATCATTTTAATCATTGTAGAGGTCGCATACTATGCGACCTTTACTATAACGCTTGCCTACCGGCAGGCAGGTCTGCGCCTACGAACAAGATAAAGCACCCTTTGTTTACCAACTTGTAGTGAACGAATATTTTCGTTCTTTACGTAATTTAAAAAACCTTAGAGGTTAAAAAAATCAACACAGAAGTAAAATAATTTTCCCCTCTTGGGAGGGGATTAAGGGGTGGGTTTAAAGCATTACAACAATTCATTAGAAAATCACAACTGTGTGTCTGTCCTAAAAATAATTTCCTATCATGCTATCCGTTAGTTAACGGATCATTTTAGCATCTAGTTTTACTAATTAGATTAAGATCAAGAATTAAGATTAAGACTCAACGAAAAATACATTACCGTCACTGACCATTCAGTGACGAAGCAAAATTTAAGTTCTCAAACATCACCGTATGGACGGTGACTGCAAAATGAATTCCGTAGTAATTTGATTATTATGGAAATAATGGAAGTATGAAAAGAATATTTCCGTTTCCTACAAAAGCATATTTAAAATTAGAGTAAAAACCTCCAAGATTTCTAAAACCTTGGAGGTTTGAAAAGCGAAGAAGTTCTATGCAAATATTCTTGTTTACACTAACAATGTTGTACCTTAACAGCAAATAATCACACAAATAAACAGATGTAATTTCAATATTTTATTGTTTGATAGTTAGATTTTTAACTATTATTATCTCACCGCATTGAAAAACGATTAAATTATTACTATTTTCGCTAAATATTTAATTAAATGAGATAATTTATGAAAATGATTAAACCAAAAAGACTAAAAAAGGGCGATGTTATTGGTGTTATTTCCCCCGCTTCCTCTCCAAGTGATCTTGAAAAAATTGAGAAAGGAGTAAATTATTTAGAAGGATTAGGCTATAGAGTTGAGGTTGGTAAAAATGTTGGTAAAATAAATGGTTATTTAGCCGGAACAGATAGTGAAAGGTTGGAAGACCTTCACTCGATGTTTAAAAATAAGAATGTTAATGCAATATTTAATGTTAGAGGCGGTTACGGATCGGGGAGGTTGCTCGATAAGATCAATTTTGGTTTGATCAAAAGAAATCCCAAAATTTTTGTTGGTTACAGTGATATTACTGCATTACAGATGGCATTTCTGAAAAAAACCGGTTTGGTCACTTTTGCCGGACCGATGGTTGCGGTTGATTTTTCTTCTGATAAAGTTGATCCCTTTATGGAAGAAAATTTTTGGAAAATTATTACAAATAATAAAAAGATCGGTAAGATCAATAATCCAAATGGCGAGAAATTCTATACGCTTACCAAAGGAAGAGGAGAGGGGAATTTGATCGGAGGGAATTTAGCGCTGCTTATCTCACTCATGGGAACCGATTATCAGCCTGATTTCAAGGATGCAGTTTTGCTAATTGAGGATATCGGTGAAGATCCGTATAGAATTGACAGAATGTTTTACCAATTAAAATATGTAAAGGTATTCAATAAAGTTAAAGGAATAATTCTCGGCAGATTTGTTGACTGCTATATAAAAGATAAATCTCAACCTTCGCTATCTTTGAATGATGTGATCTCGGATTACCTGGAAGGTTTAAAAGTCCCGGTTATTTATAATGTAAAGCATGGACATATTAAAGAAAATCTAACAATACCTTGGGGATTAAAAACCAAAATAAATACATCCCGCTGTTTTATCGAGATAACCGAATCAGCTGTTATATAAATTTCTTTGCGGTTCATTATACCTTATAAGAAGGCTTTGAATAACATAGAATCAATTGTCACTCCGGTATTTTTTTAGCCTGCCTTTGTCGGCAGACAGGCCGGAGTCTCCCTCAAAAGCGTAGATTCCCCCAATGGGACAAGCTGTGTAAAAGCATCACGGAATGACAGCCTGAGAGTGGTTATTCAAAGTTTTCTATTAGTGAACTTTGTGACCAAAGAGAGAAGTTTCAACTCATCTTTTTAGAATTCATTTCTCTAAAATAAGAATATCATTTTAAGAAAAGTTCAATTTAACTTTATTTTGCATTTTTCCCAATTGGTATATATTTTGTTTATATATGCTTTTGATTAACATTAAAACAGAATAGAATTGCAAATAGAAAACTTAATAAATAAAACAGATTTCACTTCCGCTGAAATTGCTTATCTTCTGCAATTAAAAAGTGAAGAAGAAAAAAACTTTCTTTTTACAAAAGCAGAACAATTAGAGAAAAGATTCTTTTACTCACCAATAAATTCATACGGACTCATCGAAATTTCAACATACTGCTCGGAAAATTGTGACTATTGCCGGTTGAGAAAAGACAATACATCAATTAAAAGATCGAGGATGAATAGAGAGCAGATCATCGAGATAGCCAAAGAGATCAATAAATCCGGGATAAAGTCAATAGTTATACGTTCCGGTTATGATGACTTTTATAATGAGGATAGGATCTCGTATATAATATATTCGATAAAAAAATACGCCGATGTTGAAATTATACTTAGTTTGGGTGAGCGAACTTTTGAAGAATATAAAGGGTGGAGAATTGCCGGGGCAACCGGTTACCGGTTGAGATTCAAATCGTCAAACCCGAATATTTACAGTTCGCTGAATTGCTTTGGAACATTTGAAAGCCGCGTTGAGCATATCAAACAATTGAAAAGTCTGGGCTACAAAGTTTGTTCAGGTTCATTGGTCGGGCTGCCAAGTCAGACGTTTGAGGATGTTGCTGAGGATATTCAATTCTGCAAAGAATTGGATTTGGACATTATCGAGTTCCTTCCATTCTGTCCGCAGAACAACACTCCGTTCCAGTATGTTAGTCAGTGGAACGACGAACAAATAAAACTAACAATGGCAGTTGCCAGACTCGTGCTGAGGGAGAAAAATCGCTGCTCAAAACCGAGATACTTATTTAGTCTGGAAGACTATCGGCTTAATTGATAGTTTGCTACCTTCCGAAATTTGAATTAAGTGAGGGCTTTGTATAATTTAAGAATTGTATTATCTTTAATTTATCTGAATAATATTAATGCTCATTTTACTTAAAACTTAATATTGGGATATGTTATCAAAAGTCTGCTAAGTGAGTAATTTTATTAATTATAGGAAGGATAAAATATTTAACTTATAGTCCCGATAAACGAAATACGTGATAACCGGAAACTTGCGGGATAAACGTATTGTGTTTATTGAGATGTTGTGGGTAATATGGTAATAAATGATACCTTC
>JAADIB010000455.1 GCA_013151565.1 Chlorobiota bacterium | reverse complement strand
GCTTCTGCAATTAAATAGTCGATGTGAAATTCGTCAAACAGAAACAGATCATTTTTTGAGCCGATATCCGCCGTGTAATAAATATTGAATGAACTACTTCGAATTAAAAAACCGGACGATACAAAATTTAACCAGTTGTAACTTGTTAAATTATCTTTATTCCCAATATGACTATTCTGCTTCGGTAAAATTTCGATATCGTTTTGCAATTTGATAGACCTGTCAAATTCATATTCCAAAATGTTCAGTTCAAATCCAATTGTCTCCCTAAAAAGGAAAGAAACATTGATAAATTCTTTGAGAAAATCAGAAAAGGCAGAATGTATAAAAATATTAAGCGGTTCGGTTCTTCCATCAATTTTCATTTGCGTCAGAAGTGAAGTGATACCGGCAAAATGGTCAGCATGTGTATGCGATATTAGAATTGAATCTATTGGATGAAAATCAACTTTAGCTGAAAGAAGCGCTTTCGAAATTCCGTCTCCCGCATCTATCAGAAGATTATGATTGTTCTCTGCAATGAGTATTGATGTGTGAAATCTGTTTAGAGATGTTTTCCCGGAACCGGTTCCGATAAAAGTTAATTCCATCTGTTCATGCTTCTTGATAAGTCCATATCGTTCTTCTGTGTAATTTCCAAAATACAAATTATAAATATCAAATAAATACCAAATTTCAATAACTAAACCTGTCCGCCGGAAGGCGAGATTCGTATTTTTTGTTTGTTATTTTTGTATTGAGCATTGATATTTATTTGTTTTTTGGTCATTGTTCTTTGTTTTTTATTTTTCATTTCTTGATAAACTTGCTCCAATCTTTTTATCGGAGAAAAACAACTTCTCCCGAAACTTAGGAAAGATTTATGGAACAATAATATAATACGTTGTTAAATTTTGTCATTTTTTCCCGTCATGAGGGACGGGGTTAAGATTATCTACCTAATTAACTCTATTGACTAACGGTAATAATTCTTCCGTTCAGTTTATACTTCTTATTTATTACTCCTAGCTGCTTCTTGGCTTCTTCCCTATTCCCAAATTTTCCTACAATAACAACATTCAATAACGAGCCGCCAACTTCTTTTGGAAAGATAGAAGAATAATAACCATCCTTTTCAAATTTCTTTTTTAGATTTTCTGCGTTGGTTTTATTTAGGAACGCCCCGGCTTGTATAGAGTATTGCTTTTCCGCAACTACCTCTCTTATCGGTTTGGATACCGGTTCGTATTCTTCCTTACTTTTGTAATAGACATCTTCAGAAGGCAAGGTTCTATCAGCCGCTTTTATGTAAGGTGAATTAGGATATTCATTTTTAAGCTTAGATAAAAGTCCGTCAGCTTTTTTATAAACGCCCAATGAATAATAGTAGGAAAAAGTTCTGTACAGCGCCGCATCAGCATATCTATTTTTAGGATGCTGAGTGAATATCTGCGTGTATTTATTCATCGCTTCAACTCCGTCCTCAGTTAAAACCGCATCAAGAAACTTGACGGAAGTATCTTTGGGATATTTACCTAAGAGAGTTCCGAGCTTTATTCTCGCTCCTATCAGGTCGCCTTTTTCAATATCTTTCAGCGCCGGTACAATATTAGCCTGCGAAAAAATAGTGCTGGTAATAAAAAGCAATGTTATTATTAATAATCTCATTTGTATGTTTTTGTAAAACGAATCTCCTGATTCGTTTTTATTACTGTAATTTATTTAATTTATCGGAGCGATTCAGGAGAATCGCTCTACATTTAATAATTATATTCTTTATGTAAAACTGTGACCAATTCTTAAAATTAAAATTTGGTTATCTAAAATTGCAAAAATTATTCGGTAGCTCCAAATCCTTACCATTAACACTACACAAACCTAATTACTTTAATGAAAAATCATTTATTGTATAAAGTGAAAAAAAGAAATTAAACGGATTTAATCTGTATATTAATGTGGATATAATGTATTTATATCCTATAGATTGACATAGGTAAATTTTACTAAAATAATTTGAGACGCACTTTTTTAACAGTCAAATAAGGAGGTCACGTGATTTTTTTTCGTCCAATTCTTTTTATACTTCTCCTGAGCATATCAGGATTTGCACAAGATTATCCCCCGGCAATGGATTATAGCGCGATGATGAACATTCGCTATTACGAAAATAACGGCGGATTTCTGATTGAGACCCTTCCCATATTTTTCCCGCCTGAAGATATGAGTAGTGTGGAATTTGAAGTCGCTGAATCAAGTGGTGAAACAAAGTTCAAAAAAAATGTTTATGTAAACAAGTGGCAGAAATTTCCCATTGTGGATGGTATCCGTCCGCAAGGCTCAGGAATAGTTAAGTTAAAACAAGAAGGTGACTTCGTTTTCCGTGTTAATGTTGCGGGTAAAGAGATCACGCGTATTCCTTTTAAAATGTCCGTGCAAAACAGTGGTGATCCTTTTAATCCGCAATCAACTTACACAAAAGAGGGACCATGGAGTAAATTGGGTTATATTTCTGTTAACCCGGAGCGAGCCGAAGATGCGATCAGCTTTAACTGGTGGGGACGTATAGGTGAATTACCGAACGGTAAAGGCGGCATGATGACAGTTCAAATTATGAAATCCGGTAAAGAGGTGGCTGCAAGTAAGGGATCATTTATCAGCAAAAAGAGTTGGCAGTCAGCCAGCAGAAAATTAAAACAAAGCGGATCAAATTCTAGGAACAATTTCACACTAGCTGATCTTACAAAAAGTGACGGGACATATGAGATTGTATTGAAAGCGGGTGATAAAACAATAAGGACTTACATAGCTACTGTTTCCGGTAGAAAGCTTCAGCACCATCCGCGCAGCGCTATTGATTATTCACCTCATGCAGATTATATAACACCCAAAATAATTTACCATGGATCAGGAAGTGCTTCAGATAATAAAATGCTGGATGCCTATTGGGTGGAAACAAAATAGATTGATTTTTCAACTTGCCGGGATGCAAACGCCGACCGGCAGTTGCATCCTCTATTATAACGTTTTATTATTGATGATTATAATAAAATCCCGATGGGATTTATCCTATTTATCCCTTTTCTACAATAATGAAATCCAACAGGGATTTGGAATTTGTATTAACCATTTGTTTCTCCATGATAGATATATTATTTTTAATTCATTATAATGAATTAGAAAGCAAAAATGATCTACGAAATAAATACACGCGTTTGGTTAAAACAATTCGAT
>JAADIB010000345.1:1040-4028 GCA_013151565.1 Chlorobiota bacterium | reverse complement strand
TATAATTTCGTTTTTCTTCAAAGAAAATTTCCCTTTTATCTCTGCTTCGAACTTAAAATCATTCCCTGTTAATTTTATTCTATTAAAATTCTGTTCTATATCATGTTTTGATCCAAGCGGTGAATTATCAAGGATTAAATTAGACAGGTTGTTACAGTAAAAGGCGACTTTTTTCTGCCTTTTCTTCCAGTCATTCTGATCAAAAATAGCTTTGTCGTGTACTTCCAGTAAAATATTATTACCTTTAAAGGATTTAAGAGAATAAAGATTGTAATGTAGGCAAAGCAGTTTTTTCCCGTTTTCAACGATCCATTTTTTATCTTTTGTCGAGCGAAACCTTTGGAGCCCGTTATTGGATAAATTAATTTCTATTCTAATCCCTTTTTGATGATTGAATTTTTTAAGAGCTTCCTGGTATTCGGTGAAATATTGATGAATTAATTGCTTTGCGGAAGACATAATCTCTGGGTAATGAAAATCCGCCTTAGCTTTTTCGAAAAGACTCAGGAGCTGGATCGAATCAAGTTTAAAACGTTTTTTCAGTAATCCCGGAAACGAAACTTCGGTGCCGGCAGCTTGAAATTTCATTTTCCAGAGGATGCCTAACCGATCCATAAGAAAACCGAGAGCTGCTCCAACCGGGTAAATCCGATTTCGTAACATATCATCCGGTGCTACTGCCAGCCCGCTTAGGCGTGCATCCATATCACCAATCAACAGGTTTTGAATGGTCATCCCCGACATATCCTTTTTAATTTCTCTAAACAATTGATTCTGAATCTTAGCGGTATCCAATTTTAAGAAACAGTCCATGGCTTTCATTTCTACATATCTTGCCGTCCCTTCGTTGATTTCCTGCCCCTGTTCATATTTTCGAACAAAACCATCCGCATGTTTCCAGCGATAATCCCTTACCGCAACAAATTCTTTTGCTAATGTTTCCACTTTCTTTTCATTATTCTTAAACATAGCATTCAAGGCGTCTTTAAGAATTTGCATTTCCAGGGAGGCCAGAGCGGTGTTTTCGACATCCAGAATAGGGTACAACTCTTCCCTTGCCCAGGGGATTTCACCAAAATGGCTATGCTGATATTGATGGAATCCTTCATGAATTGTAGAGCTTAATAACATATAAGTTGGGTTTTCGAAAGAAAACAGCAAATTTTTAGGAATACCCATAGCAAATGTCTTTATTGAATCAATCTTAAAATCGAAAGCAAATTGTCCGATAAGATTGCGATAAACGCCATAATGAATGAAAGCCCGGGTATCCATATCGGGCCAGTCCGAAGGATAGGGTTTAAATCCTTTTGGCGCATGTGATCCATTTAAATAGAGAACAAAATCATTGGGCATATATGCGATATACGGCTGTTTGGATAAATCATATCCGGGCCAGATTTCATACGCATAATATTTGAACATATAATGGATTCCGGTAACAACTTTAAGAAGTGTCTGTTTTTCAGCAGAAAATGTTTTCTGACTAAATAAATGTGCGTTTAAAAACAAAGTGAAAACAATTGCCGGAAAAACCGTTTTGCTTAAAACTATTGATTTTTTCATAGCGATCATCCTCTGAAATTATTGTATAGTCCTGAAATAGTAAATATGGTTAAGGAACAAATTATCAAACAACAAGGAGAACCAAATGGAACTAGCAACAATAAAAACCGGCTATGTATGCGGAGTAGACCGCCACTCAAAAACAATGTATATCTGTGTAATGAACAGAAAAGGAGAAATAAAACTTCATAAGAATATGCACAATGATTTTAAATTATTCAAGTCTTTAATAAGAAAATATGGTAAAAATATTTCGGTAGGAGTTGAATCGATGCATAGTTATTATTGGCTTTCAGACGGATGCAGAGAGAACAATATTCCTTTTTATTTAGGGCAATGCATATTATATGAAATCAATACACGGAGGAAAGAAGAAAAATGATAAAATTGATTCAAAGAAAATTGCAGACTTAATGAGAAGCAATCATTTCCCCAAAGGGTTATGTATACCCGAAAGAAATAAGATCAACAAAAGATTTACTCAGAAGGAGAATACGATTTATGCGGCTAAGAGCTGAGGCTTATGCTCATATACAGACAATATTCCGGCAGCATTGCATGAACATCGCTTCGAAAGATGTAAAGAATAAATTAAACAGACGGAAACTAATAAATAGAATTTCTGATCCATTTGTTCAGAAAAGTATAGAAATGAATTTGGATTTAATAGATTTTTTTGATCCAAAGCTAAATAAAATAGAAAGAGAAATTAGAGCAGAAGCTAAAAATTATGATAGAACCACACACAACTTACTAATTACAGTTCCCGGAATTGGTGATATGATGTCGTTAGTAATACTTTTTGAAATAGGAGATATAAATCGTTTTCCTTCTCCTCAAAAATTTAGTTCATATTGCAGATTAGTAAAGTGTGAAAGAGAATCCGGCGGTAGGCGATATAGAGGAGGGAATCAAAAAATTAGGAATCCATATCTTAAATGGGCTATTGGTGATATAGTTGTACACGCTCCTCGTACTTCACCGGTAATAAAACAATATTACGATAGATTAACAAATAAATAAGGTAAGAGAAAAGCCAAAGGAATAATAAATCATAAATTTGGAGCAGCAATCTATTATATGCTAAAAAGAAAACAAGGGTTTAATGAAAAAAGATTTGTTTCAACAACAATGAATTAAATTGGGCGGGACTGTAAAACTATATAGCGGAAAAAGAGCTATATGTAAAACCGGGCGTCTAATGCCAAAGGCATCACTATGTGACTGGATCCCTACCGGTATTAAGGGAAGCCAAACCGCTGGATTGGTAAGCAGTCCCTGCTCAAATAAAAATAACTTATTATCAGGACTGACTCTTACTGTAGCCTAAAACTAACTGGAGTTATTAAGCCTTATTTAGCTTAAGTGGAAAAGCAGGTTATGTGCGTAATATTGAACAATACTCGCTGCGCTAATCACAAA
>JAADIB010000345.1:0-997 GCA_013151565.1 Chlorobiota bacterium | reverse complement strand
CGCAATTGTATCAGGAAGAGGTAATTCCCAAACACATATTCTGCTAAGATTTTCAAGAAAACCTAAAGATAGTTTCTTTATCTTTTTATTTTTCGAAATATCCAATAAAGATATTCCCATATAAGTAATCGATAAATCTTCTAAATCTTTCAAATTTGATATATCCAAATAATCTATATTTTGTTGTGCTCCACCAATAATTAACTTTTTTAAATGGATATTTTTTGACAAATCTATATTAGTAAGTAAATTAGCAAACAAACTTAGTTCATAAAGGTTGGTGTTTTTTGAAACATCGATATGAGTAAGTCTAGTAAAAGAAATATGCAGTTTCTGCAAATTAATATTTGTTGATAAGTCCAACGAACTAAGATTATTAAATAATATATCTAATTTCCTTAATTGAATTAGATTGGTAAGGTTCAAAGCTGTAATGCCGTTGTTAACTCCAATATTTAGAGTTGTGAGATTAATATTCTTACTAAAGTCAACTTCACCCGATATATTATTCCCGTAACAATTGAAATATGTCATATTTGTAAAAGCTTCAATTCCGGTTAACCTTTTGATCTTTGGGATAGTTGATGTTGGATCAGGTTCGGAAACATCAAGCGTATAAATTTGTTGTGCTTCAGAATAACTGATTTCACCGTCATTATTAATATCATATCCGGCATCTAATATTTTAGACTTGAAACTGGCATCGGGTATATTAACGTTCTGTGAGATTGGGGTATCTACGGACTGCTCAGAACAAGAAACAATCAATATTAAACTAAAAAATATTACTGATAGTATAGAAATTACTGATTTCATAATTTTACTCCTTGCACATAACGACGTTGCCGATAAGCCGTCCGCCCTAAACTACAATGTTGGATAAAAAACTAATGCCAATAATTATTTAAAAATTTATGTAACTGCGCTACTGTAAAGCTACAATTTAACACGAACAACGAAAATAAGCATAAAAACAGGAACTAGAAAGGCGAGCGTT
>JAADIB010000179.1 GCA_013151565.1 Chlorobiota bacterium | reverse complement strand
CTAAAACCGTTTTCTCTTTTATCGGAAGAACTTTTTGAATCCCGGTATAGATCAGACGTGCTTCCTCAACTCCGCTTATCACTTCTATCTCAACACCAGTTTTTTCAAAGACAGCTTTTAAAAATTCATCTTTATTACTTGCTTCTCTAACAGCGGAAGTAGCAGTTGCATATATCTCAGCGCCATGGGAATCGGCAATTTTCTTGAATCGATTAATTACTTCCACTCCCCTTTCAATAGATTCGGGTTGAATTAGTTTTATTTCATCAGCCATTCCTTCGGTAAGACGAATTACTTCTCGGGCTTTATCGACAATCTCAAAATCACCGGAAGGAGTTACAGATACAACTATTAAATGGAAGGAATTTGTTCCAATATCTAAAGCGGCTAATTTGTAGTTTTTATTCAAATGAGTCAGTTGAAATTATTAATCAATTATTTCCAAGTCTTAATCCTGCCAAATGAAACGGTGAGTAATCTTAATCTTTAATTCAGCATCTTAGAATTATGTCATTATGCAAACATCAATTATGTAAACCGTTAAAACGGTTCAAGAATATGTGATGATCATTAACCCACACGACTTCAGAGGTTGTATGAAAAGTCGAAATTCTCATTAACCCATGTTTTCAAACATGGGATTATGAACTGAAAACAAATAACTAGCGTAACCGTTTCAACGGTTTTTGCATTTTTAACAAAGTCTCTTAAGTCGTGGATTAGCGCTAAATGACAAAACTTTTAACCAGTTCACTGGTTTTAGAATTTATTGAATAACCCTTGAACTATTTTACATTGATTCAAATTGATTTTATTTATACACCTTATAGTTGACTTTGAACTGCTTATTGAAAGCTTTCAGAAATCAATCCTTTTCTTTTTCATTCTCTTTATCTGTGATATCCTCAAAGTCAGCGTCAATTATATCCTTTTTATTTATCGTATAATTTTTCTTCTGAGTATTGCTCACAGTAGGATTTTCTTTATTATAAATCGCTTTTATATACTGCCACACAACTGCAGCGGCTTTCATTACTATGTATAAAAGAATACTATAAAAAACAAATCGGAAAAACATTATTCACCTGATACCGGATTAAAATATTCAATAAAACCTCTGTCCTCTCTGAAAATTTGATTGTACAATTCGTTGAAATCATTTTCACGATTTACAAAATCGATTTCAGTGGAATTGACTATCAGCAAAGGAGTTTGATTATACTTAAAAAAGAAATTGTTATATGCTTCGCTTAATTCTTTGATGTATGAACGGCTTAAGCTTTTTTCAACTTTTCTATTTCGCTTTTTGATATTGTACATCAGTCTATCTACACTTGCCTGCAGGTAAACCACAACATCGGGTTTGCGTAAATCCCGTTTAAGCAGAGGGAAAAGCGCTTCATACAATTTTAATTCTTCGCCATTAAGATTCATATAAGCAAAAATATTATCCTTGTCAAAAATATAGTCGGATACAATGAACTTTGAGAACAAATCCTCTTGGTTAAGCTCCTGCTGCTGCTTGAACCTATTAACTAAAAAGAACATCTGAGTTTGAAACGCATAGCGTTTTCTATCATCATAAAATTTTTCAAGAAATGGATTCGATTCAAATTCTTCAAGAATCAAATTTGCCTTTACCTTTTCTGCAAGTTTCATTGCCAGCGATGTTTTACCGGCGCCTATCACACCTTCAATGGCTACGTAACGAATTTCAGACAATTTCACCACCTACTTTTTCTTTTAAATTATTTTCCAATTTTATTAGGATAAATTTCTCATTCAAATTTTCTATTATTTCACTAATGCTCTGTTTTGTAATCGGGTCAATAAGATCATTGCCGATCTCATGCAGAGGAACCAGTACAAAATCTCTTTTATAATATTCCTTATGAGGGATCTCGATCATGTCATCTTTATAGATTATTGAATCGTACAAAATTATATCAAGATCAATTTCCCTTTCTCCCCATCTCTCGGATTTAGTTCGACCGACAATTTTTTCAATAGTTTTCACTTTATGATAAACTTCAATCGGAGTATAATCTGTTTCAATCAAAATTACCGCATTCAAATAATTCGGCTGATCTTCAACTCCGTAAGGTCTAGTTTCATAAATAGAAGATAACGTTAAAATCGTTATCCCGATATCGCTCTCAAGTTCTGCAATTGCATGATGCAGAAAACCAATTCTATCACCTTTATTGGAACCAAGCCCGATATAAACCTTACTCATCTCTTACCTTCGTCACTTCAGCTTCAACATAATCCAGCATTCCGCCAACCGGAACGCTTCTCTTTCTCACTCTGATCGTTAATTCTTGAATTTGCTCAAAACTCTCAAGCAGTTCTGATGCAATTCTTGCTGCAAGAGTTTCAATCAAGTAAAAATTTTCCCGATGAACAATTTCATTAATAAATTTATAAACTTTGTGATAATTAATCGTAAATTGTAATTCATCGTTCTTAACAGCTTCCGAAAAATCAGTTTTAATATCAACATCAACTTCAAATTTTCCGCCTATGTTTTGCTCTTCCTGCATTGCGCCGTGATAAGCATAAAACTGGGCATTTTTAATCCTGATATAATTAGACATTTCGTATTCTGTTCACTTCTTTATAATAATTTAACAAACCTTTAAAATTAGCAAATAAAATTCCAATTAGCACTAAAGAACTTCCGATAATATGATTTACATTCAATTTTTCATTCAAGAAAAACCATCCTAATAATATAGCTATGATCGGCGTAATAAACGAGGATAAGGATAAGATTACAACATTTATTTTTTTCATCAGCCAATAATAGATAGAAAAAACTACAACCGTTCCCACAGTTGAAAGATAAAGAATTGAAAATACAGCGTCATAGCTGATTTTCAGTCTGGAAGTATCTTCAAACATTAAACTCACAGGAATGAGAAGTATCCCGGTTATTAATAAAGGAATGAAATTAATTGATACCGGGTTTATCTTACCACCGTGCTTTATAACAACTGCTACACCCCCCTGCATTATTGCGCTTGCAACTACAGCCAATATTGCCAAAGTAGCGCTGCTAAAATCGAATGAAAGTGAATCCTTAAAAATTACAGCGATACCAATAAATCCTAATAATACTCCTGAAAATTTATACATCCCAATTTTTTCATTCGGGAATGCAAACCTGGAAAAAATGATCACCCAAAACGGAAATATCGCGAATAGCACAGAAGTCAATCCTGATGGGATAAATTGCTCAGCCCAATATACAAGTGTAAATGGGACAATATACGAGAAGACACTCATAAACAGATATAACTTAAATGACTTTGAATCAGTCAGCAATTCGATATTCTTAATTTTGATAATAGCCCAAAGCACCAATGAGGCAATGAAAAAACGAAGACCGACTGCAAACATTGGCGGTAGCGTATCCAAACCAATTTTTATTACTACCCATGTCGATCCCCAAATTGAACTGATCAAAATGTAACCGATAACTATTTTGGTCTTTTCTCCGCTCATACTCTATTCTTTCATCGCAATCACACCCAACGCTCTTCCCGATCTATTACCATCTCTTCGATACGAATGTAAAAATTGGGAATCGAAACTGCAGAGAGTCGATTTTTCAATTTGATTTTCCGGAATTCCATGTTCAATCAAAATATCATAGTTTACGGCGGAGACATCAAGCAGAAATTTATCACCATGCTTCTTTCTATATTTGGGATCAAAGTGTTCTGCAACTTCTTCTCCAACCTCATAATTTTTCTGCGAAATTGAAGGTGCTATATACACCAATAGATCATTTGGTTTTGAGTTAAATTCTTTTTCTATAAACTTAAGAGTTTTGCCCAGAATATTTTTGGTCGTTCCCCGCCAACCAGAATGAACACCTGAAATTATTTTGCCGATTCTATCGTAAATAAAAATTGTAGTGCAATCTGCAGTAGTAATCGCAAGTCCAAGATTTTTACGGGTTGTAACTAACGCATCGCTTTCTCCGACAAATCCAGCTTCGTTCACAACTTTTATCGTATCACCATGCATTTGATAATGATATGCCACTTGCTCTGATGTTAAACCGAGTTCATTGAAAAACTGTTCTCGGTTTTTGAGGACTCTTTTTTCATCATCACCAATGTTAAATGATAAATTAAATCCGAAAGGATCATCACTTGATTGATTGCTTTTTGTACTCAATCCGAATGTAATTTCCGGTATAGAATTAAATAAATTTGATTGAATAATTTTCATAAACTAAAATTTTATAAGTTGAGCAATTATACTTCAACCCCGTTGGGGTTGTTATTTTCATTTCTTTGTAATTCCATAGGTTACACCTATGGCTATTTATCTTTGACTACTTCGCAGTCAGATTTTATCCTTATTCGTTAAATTCTTCAATACGGATGCATTTGTTTTTAGGGCTGAGTTCTAATAACAACAGCATTATTAACATATTAAAAATAATATAGATTCAAAAAGCCCAACTTTTATGATCATTAATGTTTTTTCA
>JAADIB010000284.1 GCA_013151565.1 Chlorobiota bacterium | reverse complement strand
AAGAATGGAGTTTGGGAAGAAGCGGTAATAAGCGCCGAACCGCAAGATACTACTTTGCCTGGAGGCGGAAGCGGTGGCACAGTGTCATACAGTTTAACCGAGTATTTGGGTCAAGCGCCGCTCTACTTTAAGTTTGACGATAAGCTCCAAGCAGATTCGACAATTATTATTGAGCTAACATATGTTCAGCTTCTTAGTTATAATCTAGGAGATGTGTATTTCTCCTATCCAAACAACTATACAATACTACAAAATACACCTTTACAGAAACAAAGCTTTCAATTTAATTTAATTTCGTCACGTACCATTGTTAATATTGAATTTCTTAGTCACACAAGCCAAACGATCAATAATGACGGGTCTAATGCACACATCGCTTTAGAGATGGATAACTTATCCGCAGATAAAGATTATGAAGTTAAATATTCTCTGAACACAGATGAATTTGGTTTGTTCGGATTCAGCACTAAGTTGGCTGACTCCCTGGTTTTTGATAAGGAAGAGGGAACGGGATATTTTACATTTGTTGCTGAACCTAATCCGGAGAATGGTTCTGACATAATAAGTAAGGTATTTACACTTATTATAGATAAATCAGGTAGTATGAATGGTATTAAAATTGCTCAAGCTAGGAGTGCTGCAGAATTTATAGTAAATAATTTAAACGAAGGCGATAGATTTAACATTGTTGATTTTGAATCAAATAGTTTCAGGGATACTCATGTACCCAATACTGTGGCAAACAGAAATGATGCACTCAATTATATCGCTGCCCTGCAAGCCGGCGGCGGTACTAATATTTCCGACGCACTTATAACTTCAATTTCACAATTTTCTGCTTCAAATGATTCAACGGTAAATATTATTATTTTCTTTACGGATGGTCAAGCCAGCGTTGGTGTTACAAATACTAACGAAATCCTTAACCTCGTTCAGACCGAGATTGAACAGAACGAAACAGATATTACAATATTTACTTTTGGAATTGGCAGTGATGCAAATAGACAACTACTTACGCTATTGGCTAGTAACAATAATGGCTTAGCCGATTTTTTGGAGACTGCAGAAGTTGAAGAAAAAATAACAGATTTCTATTTGAGAATTAAAAGCCCGGTACTACTTAATACGGAAATAAGTTTTTCATCGAATGATATTAAAGAAATATATCCGAGTCCTTTGCCAAGTTTATATAAAGGACAGCAAATGATCGTAAGCGGAAGATATTCAAATCCTGGTGAAACAACAATTACTTTGAAAGGAAGTGCATTCGGCAAACCCGTTGAGTATAATTATACACTTGATCTTGCCGATAGCTTAGTAGCAAAATATCAATTCCTTCCGAAGATTTGGGCAAAGCAGAAAATCGAATACTTGATGGTTCAGTATTATAGACTTAGCGAAGGTACTCCTGAGGCGGATGCACTAAAAGAACAGATCATGACATTGAGCCTGGCTTATGGAATAATTACTGAATTCACAAGCTTTTCTGAAGACCTAACAGGAGTTGAAGAAGAAACTTTAACAACTGATAAAGATTTGATCGTCAGTGATTTTGAGATATTGGGTAATTATCCGAATCCATTTAACCCTTCAACAATAATCAGCTTTTCTGTCGGAGTTGATTTTTATGGTACGGTTACCATTAAAATATATAATTCTATCGGACAATTGGTTCGTGTATTAATTGTAAATGTAAATGGAATTGGAATTTATGAAACAACATGGAACGGTTTATTGCAAAATGGTGAGGCGGCTTCTTCCGATATTTACATTTATACTTTGGACTTTGGGAACAAAATTCTAGCAAGTAAAATGTTACTTTTGAAATAGTTGAGGAAAAAATGAAAAAATGGATAATTATTTTACTTTGTGTTTACATAAATGCTCAAGCACAAATACTAATTGAATATTTAAGTGATGTACCCGAAAATTTTAAGAAAGAATATTTTAAGAAACCACGTGAATACAACCCACTGCATGTTGGTGATGTTTGGCAATATTATTTCAGCGATTATACATATCCTTTCTACAGCACAACAAAAGTAGTGAAAGATAGTATAATTATTGGGAAAAAATATTTTAAAAAAATAAACTATCAAGTTAGTTCTGATCCACAAAGTTTAAATAAAATTTCATGGGAAAGAAATGATACTGTAAGTGGTGTTTCGTTTATGCTGGATTTTCAAGATGTTGACGAAGACGGAGACTCTTTGGATGAACTACCTTTAGATAGTTTGGAGTTACCTCGTTGGTCACGTTATACAACCTATAAATATTCTTTCAATAATCCGTTTTTCTGGTCGGGGGCCAAAACAACATTTATCTATGATTCAATATGGGTTGTAATAGCCGGTGATACGGTAATTAGTAGAATTACTGAAATAACTGATTTATTTTGGTCGGAAGAAATTGCTGATAAATTTGGAATTTATAATAATAATAGCGAATCACCGATAAGATGGTTAACAGGCGCAATAATAAATGGTAAACAATATGGAACGATAGTTAACGTAGAAAAAGCAAGTATGAATTTACCATCCGAGATAAAATTGGAAAATAATTATCCTAATCCATTCAACCCCGTTACAACAATTGATTATACAATACCGGTTAACGGTATGGTAACAATAAAAGTATTTGATACTTTAGGTAGAGAAGTTGTAACATTGATTAATGAGCAAAAGAATAGTGGCAGATACAGCGTTAAATTTAATGCGGTTGATCTGCCAAGCGGTATTTATTATTATACTTTAATGACAGATTCAAAAAGAACAACAAAGTCTATGGTTTTATTAAAATAATTATTCGGTTAAGACATGTACTTTAAAAAAATATTATTATTTCTGAATGAAAACCATTTAATCAAATGTTAGGCATAATTATGAAAATGTTATTAAAGGATTCGTTTTTACTTTGTGCAATTATTTTTACAAACATGTTAAACGCACAAAATTTGACAAATCATGAAATGCTTGAGTTTTATCCTAACAATGTAGGAAACAGTTGGTCTTATTGGTGGATATATTATAATGCATCCCTTGATTATTCTGAAGCCGGTAGAGATGAAGTAGAAATCACACAAGACACAACAATAAACAATATGAATTATTGGCTTCTAAAATATTATTACATGGGTTTAGAATACCCCGAAGTGTATTTTGAAAGAATTGATTCAACGACAGGGGATGTTCTGCGAATAGATGATATATCTTTAGGTGAAGAACATCGTGTTGACAATTTGTATGCTGAGGTTGGTGATACAATATCGATATCTGATAATAGATATCTTCTTTATTGTGATAAAATGGTAGTATTATCTATTCGTGACACAATGATAAATAGTTTCAAAACTACAATTCGTGAAGTTGTTGGATTACCACGTCTCAGTAAATTATTCTTTGCTAGAAATATAGGTTTATTAGGTTCTGGGAAGAACTATTGGATAGACTCAGCAAATGTTAATGGAACCATCTTTACTGATATCTCAAGCGATATTACAGATGTAAAAGAAGATGATGAAACAATTGGGAAAAACTTTATTTTATATCAGAATTACCCAAACCCATTCAATCCAAGTACAACAATTAAATATTCAATACCGTTTGTAGAGCGAAAGTCCTCTTTCGCTCAAACCACTGATGGATTAAACAAAAGCCAATCAAGAGATTGGCTCTACAATGTTACATTAAAAGTTTACGATATTCTCGGACGTGAAATTG
>JAADIB010000056.1 GCA_013151565.1 Chlorobiota bacterium | reverse complement strand
GCAGCATTTACCGCAACGGCAACTCCTCAAGTTCAAGATGATATTATTAAAAATTTAAAGCTTAAAAATTCTAAAAAATTCGTTGCAAGTTTTAATAGAAAAAATTTGTATTTACAAATTACACCTAAATTTGATCCATTAACTCAAACGATAGAATTTTTAGAAAAGTACCCAAATCAATCAGGGATTATTTATTGTTTCTCCCGAAGACAAGTTGATGAGCTTTATGAAGAACTCGATGATAGGAAATTCTCTGTTCGTCCTTACCATGCCGGGTTATCTGACGATGATAGGAAAAAGCATCAAGAAGAATTTATTAGAGATGATGTGCAGATTATAGTCGCTACCATTGCTTTCGGGATGGGGATAAATAAGCCCAACGTTAGGTTCGTAATTCATCACGACCTACCAAAGAATATTGAATCATATTATCAAGAGATCGGTAGAGCGGGCAGAGATGGTTTAAGAGCACATTGTTTATTGCTCTTCGGTTACGGAGACATTAGCAAGATAAATTATTTTATTGATCAGAAGGAAGAGAAAGAAAGACGAATTGCAAAAATACATCTTGATGCATTGATCAGATATGCGGAAACTTATAATTGCCGACGAATTCCGTTATTGAATTATTTCGGTGAAAGATATGATCAAGAAAAATGCGGAATGTGCGATAACTGTGAGAAAGAAGAAAAAGACCTTGTAGATGTGACAATAGAGGCACAAAAATTTCTTTCATGTATAAAGCGAACCGGTGAAATATTTGGCGCTATGCATATTGTTGATGTGCTGCGTGGTTCAAAGGCACAGAAAGTGATAAATAAAAATCACCATCAGCTCTCAACTTTCGGAATTGGTAAAGATCTTACAAAAGAACAGTGGTTAAACCTATCACGTCAATTTTTACAGTGTAATATAATTATCAAAGATTTTGAATATGGTAGTCTAAAGATTACTGATCTTGGTCTTGATGTATTAAAAGGGGAATTAAAAGTAAAAGGAAAGTTGATTGATGAGACACTCCAATATAAAAAACAACCTGAGACCACTTTACAATATGACAAAAAATTATTTGAGACTTTAAGATCACTTAGGAAAAAACTTGCAGATAGATCTAATATCCCGCCGTACGTAATCTTCCCCGATAAAACTCTAATTGAAATGGCAACATACTTTCCACAAACTGAAAACGCTTTAGCAAGAATTCACGGCGTGGGTGAACAAAAATTAAAAAGATACGGGAATATCTTTCTTGCGGAGATTATTAAATATTGCAAGATTAATAATATCACAGAAAAATTAACTGCCAAGCATAGAATAAGAAAAAGATCAACATTAAAAGGAAAAAGATTCATAGAAGTTGGCGAAGCATACAAACAGTGCAGCAATTTTGATGAATTGATAAATAGATTTAACGTACAACCGAACACTATCATTAGTCATTTAGCAACATATGTGAGAGAAGGAAATAAGATAGATCCGGATATGTTGTTAAAATTAATTGATACGGATGAAAGGAAACAAAAAGAAGTTTTTATAGCCTTTGAAAAATTGGGTGCAAATTCTCTTAAACCCATTTTTGATGAATTAGAAGAAACTGTTTCTTATGATGATTTACACATTCTTAGGATTTGTTTTTTAACAAAAATTTAGAATTGATAATTAATGAAAAAAAGAGCATCCGAAGACGCTCTTTTATTACCATATTATAACAACTATTTATAAATTGTACCCAAAATTAATACTGAATGAAAATACATCCATCTGATGAACACCAGGCATATTTTCCCAATTTGCTGGATTTGGCTCATTAGCTGGATAAGGTGAAATAGTTCTTTCAGCACCCATTAAATATTCTATGGCTCCTTCAACTTTAAATTTTGCAGCATAATAACCTAAGCCACCAGTTACAACATGATTTGTCATTGAAGGGAATAAAATATTATATGTCTCATCCGGACCGGGAGCTGGGTCATAATAGTAACCTAATCTAACCGCAACACATTTTGAAACCATATATTCACCACCAAGTCTTATCTGAATTGCATCTTCCCAATTCAATATAAATTTATTATCACCGGTTGGTTCAAGAGCACCTTTCCATACAGCATCTGCATATTTCGTATCTAGTTCGTCTAATTCTGACCATTGGCTATATTGCCCGTCAACGGTTATAGTTAATTTTTCTGAAGGATGAATTGCAAGTCCGCCGCCAATCCAGATCGGCCATGCAACACTTCTATCAAAATCACTCTTGGGAGCACCATATGCGCCAAAAGCTGGATTTTCTGCATTACCACTCATCTCAACACTAGACTTTGAACGGAATGAAAGACCAGCAGAAATCATTTTTGAAAAATCATATTTTGCACCAACTGTAAAACTATATCCTATACCAGATGATGTTTCTTCATATTGAAAAACACCAACACCTGGAACTATTGCCGGTCTCTTTAAATCGAACATTCCGTAATTAATATTGACCGCTAATCCTAAAGAAAATTTATCAGTTACTTGATATGCAACCGCTGGAGAAAATGTTATAACTCCTATTTGCGACATCCACTCAGTCGAAGTACCTCCGGTAAGATTTGATAGTTCAGCACCATCCCACTCAGCTCCTAAGCCTGCAGGAACATAAATACCTAATCCCACTGCCCATTTCCCAAATGAATAGTTACCAAAAAAACCTGGAGCAGTATAAAGATTACTTTTCATTGAAGCATCAATTGCTGCACCATCAAACTTATAAGTTCCTGATGGCATAATGCCAGTGAAATACAATTCTAAAGATGACTCTTGGCCTGCTAAACCGGCTGGGTTCCAATAGATAGCTGAACCATCGTTAGCTAATCCAATGAATGCCCCACCCATTCCTAGTGCACGAGTACCAACACTATTTAAACTCAATCCATTAGCTAAAGCACTCGAGCTAACTGCAAAGATCAAAAATAGTGAAATTAATGTTGTACGAACTTTTTTCATGTCTTCTCCTTTCATAATTTGTAAATAGTTAATTG
>JAADIB010000061.1:609-3628 GCA_013151565.1 Chlorobiota bacterium | reverse complement strand
TTAATTATTAGAACAAACTATTAGTGTTTTTGTTTTATTTACAAGTCAAATTAAACAGATTATCTCAAAGAGATCCTTCATGACTTCGGCATAAAACGGGCTAAATTATTATAATATAACGAATTAGCTTTCAGCTAAGCACTACAGTTTTGATTAAATAATGTTTTAACTAGTGGCAATTTGATTTCGAATGGCATTAAGTCCATTTTTCCCTGACGGTCTGATGGATTTTCTTTAGCTCGGTTGATGACAAAACAGAAGTTTAAAGAGGAACCAATCCAAATGATCCGAAAGATGATAAAGTAAAACAAACCTCTGCTCCGATAGTTTTAAAGGGTGTAACATTTCCATCCGGCAAAGCAATTGTTTCACCTGAATCGGAAAGAGCGTTGATGGAGGTCTTTAATACGTTAAATTCTCATCCGAATATTAAGGTGGAACTTCGCGGATATACCGATAATACCGGGAGCGCTTCAGCTAATTTACAATTATCACAAAAAAGAGCAGATGCAGTAAAAAATTGGCTGGTCAATAAAGGAATTGCTCCAAGTAGGGTTAAAGCGATAGGTTTTGGCGAAGCTAATCCGATAGCAGATAATAATACGGAAGCTGGAAGAAGACTCAACCGCAGAATTGAGTTCAGACAAAGATCTCAGTAAAGTTATATAAATAGAACTATTTCTGAAACCATTGAGTAGATCCCTCATCAAATAAGGTGAGGGGTTTTTATATTTGAAGGAATAAATGGAACATTTTAGTTCTAAATGATGTAATATCAATAACCATAAAAAATTGATTGTAAAAACGGAGTATAAATGAATACAGAAGTAATGGCAATAAATGCTGCGGAACTTGAAGAAAGAAAATTTATCACAAAAGTATATAAATGGATGGGGTTTGGTCTGTTGTTAACAGCTCTAGCAGCTTATTTAGCTGCAAGCTCGGAATCCTTTGTTTACTTACTTACCCAGAACAGCATACTTTTTTATGGATTAATTATTGCGGAATTTGGACTCGTGATCTTTCTCTCGGCACGAATTCAGAAGATGAGTGCTGAAGCTGCAGCAGGTTCCTTTATTATTTATTCAATATTGACTGGTTTAACACTTTCACTCATACTGTTGTTGTATACCGGTGCATCAATTGCCTCGACTTTCCTTTCCACTGCGTTAACATTCGGGGCAATGAGCGCTTATGGTTATTTCACAAAAAGAGATCTTACAGCAATAGGAAGTTATTTATACATGGCTCTTATCGGTTTAATAATTGCTTCTGTCATAAATATGTTTTGGGCTAACAGCACATTGTATTGGATTGTATCTTATGTGGGAATTTTGATCTTTGTTGGATTAACAGCATACGATACACAGAAAATCAAAAAGATCGGTGCTAACGTAAATATGGATGACGAGCAGACCACTCAGAAATTAGCAATTATGGGAGCGTTGGCTTTATACTTGGATTTCATTAATCTCTTTTTAATGCTGCTTAGGGTTACCGGAGATAGAAGATAAAGAGATCATAGATGAGGAAAGTTTTTTTAATTAAAAATTTAGCGAATGAAATACTTGAGTTTGATGATCTTGATGAAGCTGAAAAGAGATTTTTAAACTTTCCTGATGCAACTAAGTTAATGGAAAAAAATGAGTTCGGTAATGAGAAAATCATTAAAAGCAGAACTCATAAGAAAGTTGGACAGATAGAGATCAATAATAAATGTGTTTATGTTAAAGTTCCTTTCTTTCAGCCAAGTGACAAACCGGAGATCAAAATTTCAAAGATTGGTGAATCCCCGGAGCAACTGAGGAACAAAATGGATGTAATAGACGAAGTGTGGGAATAATAATTTTGATTGCGAATCGTCTTTTGTTTAGAAACCGTTCTGTATTTTCAGCATCCAACTATAATAATAATTCGTTTTGTAAACTAAATGACAGAATTTTACGTTAATAATTGTTTATATTTATAATAAGATTTAATGTATTTTTAATAACAAAATCCCAAAAGGAGAAATAAAGTGAAAAAAGTAAGTATTTTATTGATTGCAATATTGTTTTTATTCGGCTGCTCAGATTCCAATAAGTCAACCGCCGGTGATAAAACTGGTCTGAAATGGTATACTAATATAGATGAAGCTGTAAAAGTTGCTCAAAAAGAAGATAGACCTATTCTTCTTCAATTTTCAGGTTCTGACTGGTGTAAGTGGTGTATAAAATTGAATAACGAAGTACTTCATACAAAAGAGTTTGCAGATTATGCAAAAGATAATTTGGTGTTGATTAATTTAGATTTTCCAAGAACAATTCCTCAATCTGATGAAGTAAAAGCTTATAATCAATCAATGGCAGAAAAGTATGGGATCAGAGGATTTCCAACAGTTCTTTTAATGGATAAAGACGGCAATGTTGTTCTGGTAACAGGTTATCAGCCTGGAGGTCCTAAAGCATATATCCAGCATATAAAAGATGCTTATAAGACAAAAGGATAGTGCATAGATATATTTCAAAGAAAAACCCAATCCCGTTTTACGAGATTGGGTTTTTTATTGACCAAATTCAACAATGGAATTATTTATCCAATATTTCTTCAATCTGATCCATTATATCATTCATTCTTTTAATTGCCAGGTCAAAAGGCTCTGCTGACATCGGGTCAACTCCTGCTTTTTTGATCAGGTTAATCGGGTAATCAGAACCGCCGCCTTTAATTATATTAAAGTATTTTTCTACAGCAGGTTTTCCTTCTGCGAGTATCTTTTCAGAAAATGCCGTTGCATAAATGATTGATGTTGAGTATTGATAAACGTAATAATTGTAATAAAAGTGTGGTATGTAAGCCCATTCATACTGGATATACGGATCGACCACGCAGATGCCTTCATCATGTCCGTAATATTTTTTAACGATGTCATAATATAACTTGCTCATTATGTCACCGTTCAGCGGTTCGCCTTTTTCAATTTTTGTATGGATGTCCAATTCAAATTCTGCAAAAGAAACTTGGCGGAATAAAGTTTGTC
>JAADIB010000061.1:0-602 GCA_013151565.1 Chlorobiota bacterium | reverse complement strand
AAATAACTTCCCAGCAAAAAGAGTTTCTCTTTTTCATTTTTCGCGTGCTTTATCATATAATCATTTAAAAGATTTTCATTACAGGTTGATGCAATTTCAGCAACAAAAATCGGATACTGTGAAGTCTGATAAGGCTGATTCTGATTGGACAAATAAGAATGCATTGTATGCCCGAGTTCATGAGCAAGAGTGGAAAGGGAATTATAATCATCCGTCCAGTTCATCAGAATATATGGATGGTTGTCATACTCGCTGCCGGTTGAATATGCGCCGCTTCTTTTACCTTCTGTCGGATAGTAATCGATCCATCTGTTATTAAATGCTTTCTCGAGTACTGCTGTATATTCTTTGCCTAGCGGAGCCAATCCTTTCAGAATTTCCTGCTGTCCTTCATCAACTGTGAATTTCATATCAACTTTTTCAACGATAGAGGTATAAAGATCATAGTAATGCAGAGTATCGAGTCCGAGCATTCTTTTCTTCAATCTTAAAAAACGGTGAAGCGTCGGCAGATTGTTATTTATTTGTTTAATTAGATTTTTATAAACGGAAGTGGGAACATTAAATTTATTTAACGCCGCTTCTAATGCGGTATCATATTT
>JAADIB010000322.1 GCA_013151565.1 Chlorobiota bacterium | reverse complement strand
ATCTGACGGGGAGGATGTTTTCATGGTGTGGTCACCTCATGATTCGTGGTTGGATGGCCCTCCGAGTGAGGGCGTGAGGTGACATGATAAGATTAATTAAGCATCTATGCTCATTTTCTCCGCGATAGCGGCTTCGTCCAACCAGCGCATGAAGTAGAGAACCGACGAATAATCTCCTTCCGCTACGCTTCAGGAATTATTCGTCGAACCTCCACTTATCCGCCGGGCCGTTAGGCGAATCAAAATACCGACATATTGTCATCTATTTAAGTAATTTGAATATAGAGTAAAATTGAAGGATCAGTTAAAATAGAGTAATGATATATTTTATAAAAGAATTAAATCTACAGTGAACAAATTGCAACAAAGAAATTTTATTATTGCCGGTTCTATAGGTGCGTTAATCGCATTTGTTTCTTTAATTATTATGGCATTTCTTCCACGCCCATTCGAAGCAATGGATCATTTTTCAATATTGAGTGGTCTAAATATATTAACCAAAAATCAACTTTCAGATTACCGGAATTACGTTGCACTAAACCTTACTTGGGATAGCCTATACTTAATTGGCCATATAGTAATGTGGTCTGGATATGCCGCTTTCTTTTATAGGGATAGTAAGTATATTTCATTTATTGTATTAGTCCTTGGTTTTGCTAGTGGGTGGCTTGATTTTACCGAGAACGAGATTAGATGGGCTATATTAGAAGCATTAACTTCTGGACACTATTTACCAATAGAACACATCACAGAATGGCAAACTACATTTGGATTGAGTTTTTATATGCTGTTTATTTGTGCATTGCTTTGTGGTATTGCTGTTGTTGGTAAATCTTACATTAGAAAGGTAGTTTTTTTTATTTCCATAGTTGGACTTTTTATAGCCCCACTAAGCTACCAATTTAGTTTCTTACCTGCTTTTCTCTGGATTATTGGCTGGCACGCAATAAGTGCATTATTCCTATGGAAATCAAGGCATGTATAAATATCAACCATACAATTCGCCTAACAATACGTTCAATGGGACCTTTTACAGCGCGTTTTGGTTGTGTTTCATTCCGCTACGCTTTATTCTTACACAACCAAAACACACTGTAAAATGCCCCTTAACGCGGCGTTAGGCTTTTTAGTAATTAGAGGATTCTAGGGAAGTGTTAATTGCAAAAGATATGAAAAAAAATGTTTTGCGCTGAACTTAAAACCGAATATGAAGCTCTCGTTAGTAGTTTGAGAAAAATAGCAGCCTTAAATGTTATCTCTTTCATTACTGAAAATAGGTTCTCTCAGATAGATATAAAAGGTACTCGATTCAAATTGAGCGATGACTTTCCTGAAAGCTATACTACAATACTTAGCGATGATGAATTAAATAAATTAGCAGAAAAAGGTGAGTTCAATAAACTAATTAAAGAGCATTCAGTTATTGCTATGTGTTCGTTATTCGAGAATTATATTAATCGTCTTGTAGAGATTACAAACCTTAACTCAAGAGAAGCTAGTTCGTATAATCATATCAAGAGCGATTTTGGCTTACCACAAGGTAGCGACAATGGAAGTATAAGAAAAATCTACTTTATTATTAAAAAACTTGGATTTACACAACTTCCATTCGAACATGTGCAGCCAATATTACTTCTCGGTGAAATGTTTGCAATAAGGCATGTTCTAGTTCACTTTGGTGGAACTATAAAAAAACAAAACCATAGGGAAGCTATTTTTGAAAAACATAAAATAGGTAACGAAATATCAATACCTGATAACTCTATTGATGATTTCATTCACAGAATACTCATCCATATGAGTGGGTTAACGAAAAGAATTGATACTCATATTGAAGAAAGTTATGAAAAATTAGCTTGATAATACGGGCAAGTAAAATACCTGCTAACGAATAAGGATAGGTTGTGGTTCGCTCTGCTCACACAACCTATCCTTATTCGTTAGACAAACAACAAACATAAAAACCAAAGGCACTTTGGCTTTTGGTGATAGTCAGCGATCGAAATAACTCGCGAGGTTTGAGAAGGAAGCGATACGTTGTTAAAAAGCACTGCCGTTTGTTAATCGCCAGCCATGACTATAGTGCAATATACCCTAACTGGGTGTCCATTATATCGGGGGATGGTCAATCGGGTGATGAAGGGATATCAATGGAATATAGAAAAAAATTATCACCGTTTATTTTTCCACCAGGAGAACTTGAGATCTCATTTACATATTTTTATTTTCTCGGACATAAAGTTAGCCTGCCAAAAAATCAAAGAAATCTAAAAAAACATAATTCTAAAGCGTTTGATTCTCGTGAATCATAGAGAAGTAGTAGTGCAGCTCATAATCTAAGAAATAATTTTATCGATGAAGTTATAATTGATCATTTTCACATGAATGAGTATTTGTCTTTCGAGTGTGATGAGGAATGCTCATCAACAAAAGAGTGTAGGAACAAGTTTGGTTTTCGGGATGTATCTTCTGGGTATGAAAGCTGCGAAGAATTAGATCAAGCCAAATATAAATTTAAAGTAGGTGCCAGAAATGTTTTTTCTAATGAACAGTCCCAAGAGAACAATGATGAATCAATTGATTATGATGTTCCCGGAGCAATTGAGTGTTATTTATTCAAAAATAGTCATCTAACGGTAACTATTAAAATACTAAATACTAGTGATATACCAGCATACGATGTAATTGAAATGATCCGCCAGCCAGAACAAATCGATCAAGATAAGAGTCATAGATCTGGTGTTCTTGTTAGAGAAGCCGAGAGGCTAATCGGTTGCGTTGAAAAAAAGATAGAAATTCTCCTCAAGGAGAATAATGTACGAAAGATCGAGTTAGGAAAGAAGTTAATAAAACCTCATTGTATAACGGAAAATATACCAGGAAAAAGGAAAAGAAAAAAGATTACCGAATGCAAGCTAATTAGGTCAATACCCTGATTGCCTGACAAAACTCTACCCTAACCTCCTACATTTCATTTAAAATCATAGAGATACTTGCTTAAAAAAATAGGCGATAATAGCCCT
>JAADIB010000263.1 GCA_013151565.1 Chlorobiota bacterium | reverse complement strand
GAAAATACATCCAGCAAAACCCTTTGAAATGGGAGATAGAAAAAGAAATTGATAATTTGAATATTTGAAATATAATTATCTATAACCCGTAGGGAAGAGGCATGCCTCTTCCCTACAACTTAAAACAACGTATGCGTAGGAGAACGAAAATTTTCGTTCCCTACAAAATAGATTTAAATTTATTTACGCGGTTTTTCTTTCCACTTCAATATATAAAGGATCAGAACCTTTCTCAATTGTCTCTTGAGTAATCAAACATTTATCGACATTTTTCTTCGATGGAAGTTCGTACATTATATCCAAAAGTATTCCTTCGACTATCGAGCGTAAAGCGCGTGCGCCGGTTTTTCTTTCAAGAGCTTTTTTAACTATCAAGTCCAAAGCATCCTGTTCAAACTCAAGCTCAACGCCTTCCATTAAGAAGAGTTTTTTGAATTGTTTGATAATTGCATTTTTAGGCTCCGTAAGAATTTTCAGCATTGCTTCTTCTGTAAGCTGCTGTAATGGAGCTATCATCGGGAGGCGACCAACCAATTCAGGTATCAGCCCATATTTTACCAGGTCGTCCGGTTGAACTTCCTTAAGTAATTCTTCTTTTGATAATGAATGCTTGATCTCCTCGTCAGCGTCAAAGCCCATCATATTTTGATTCATTCTTGAAGCAACGATCGGCTCGAGTCCGTCAAAAGCTCCTCCCACAACAAAAAGAATATTTTTTGTATTGATGTTTATCAAGCTTTGTTCGGGATGTTTTCTTCCGCCTTTCGGAGGCACACCGGCAATAGTTCCTTCTAATATTTTAAGAAGCGCCTGCTGAACACCTTCGCCGGAAACGTCACGGGTAATAGAAACGCTTTCACTTTTGCGGGCTATCTTATCAATTTCGTCAATGTAGATTATCCCTTTCTGTGCCCGCTCAAGATTATATTCCGAAGCTTGAAGCAACCGAACCAGAACAGTTTCAACGTCATCGCCAACATACCCTGCTTCGGTCAATGTTGTAGCGTCTGCAATTGCAAAAGGAACATCTAGAATTCGTGCTAATGTTTGAGCGATCAAGGTTTTTCCCACACCGGTCGGTCCGACCAAAAGAATATTACTTTTTTCTATTTCAACGTCGTCAAGTTCAAAAAAGGAAGTGTTTGAGTTTACCCGTTTGTAATGATTATACACCGCTACGGATAAAACTTTTTTTGCAAGTTCTTGTCCGATAACGTATTCGCTTAGTCTGCTGTAGATCTGATCCGGTGTTAGAATATCTTTTTCTAATGCTTTGTTGTTGAAAGCCGCCAAATTATCTTTCAGTATTTCAACGCTGGATTGAATACAATGGTCGCATATATATACATCCGGACCTGCAATCATGCTTGTAACTTCGCTTCCGTCTCTTCCGCAGAATGAGCATTTTGCCGAGTCGTGGGTTTTCTTATCGTCGTTCATTCGATTTCACTTATATTGTTTGTAATCTTTTTATATTTTCTCGTGCTTTATCCAAGTAGAGAGAATTCGGGTAGTGCTCTAAAATATTTTCATAAATTGAGAGCGCAGATCTTTTGTCACTTATCCCATGTTCATATACTTGAGCCAACAAGAATAAACTCTTGTCTGTAAAAATATTCAATTTCTTCTTCTCTGACAATTCTTTTAATATTTCAATTGCAACCGGGTAGTTATCTTGTGCAATAAGAATTTCGGCATATTTGAATTGGGAAATATTGTTCAGAAGGAAAAAGTTCTCTTTTTCGCTCAGATCGAGAAATATTTTTGCTGCTTCGGTAAACTTCTTCTGCCATGTAAAAAAATCAGCTTCAGCAAATTTTACTAAGTTCAGAGAATCCCTTTTGCCCATATTAATGATTATTGATAATTCGATAGCATCATTTGCGTTATTACTGGAAAGGTCTTTGGTTAAATCGGAAATGGTTTTTAGACTTCTATCAAATTGTGAGTTCCAAAATTGTATCAGCGCAAGTTTATATTTGGCTTCGGATTTAAGTTCCTTCGGAGTTTTAATTGATGAGAAGGAATTGATCAAATGATTTTTCGCATCTTCAAGTTGTCCTTTTCGGATTGAGATATCAGCGAGTTTTAAATTTGCAATTCCGTAAAACTGAGAGAGAGTTGAGTTTTTCAATATTTTTGCAAAATCTTCCGCAGCGCCGTCAAGATCATCGAAACGGTTAAGCTTGATCGAACCTATTCTATAAAGAACTTCGTTAACTGCTTCCGTTCTTTTTATCTTATGCAGAATTTTGTTATAAGTCTCCAGCACGGGATAATATTTATATGCTCCGGTAGTATCAATAGCTTTGATCGGTTTCCAATCCTGGTCACTGACAAGTTTATTATCTAATTCCGCTTCCAAAGTTCTGGCGTAGCCGATTTGCGAATTTGTAAACAAAGGAGAATTAGGATGATTCTTAATAATAAATTCAAATGCTCTCTTGGAAGCCGTAAATTCATTGCTGTGAAATGCATCGTTGGCAAAATTATAGACAAGAACTCCCTGCCTTTTTTGTTTTGTATCAAGATCTACAATTAAATTATACGCATTATCGTATTGATTGTCCTGCATGTAAAGAAAAACCAGCAATTCTTGGATTGTATTATTCCCGGAGTATTTTTTAGCCGCATCAATTGACTGCTCAACAGCACCTGGAGCGGAAAGATAGGTCTGTATTCTCCTTTTTACATAGTCCAGCTGCTTTGGCTGTTTGAGGAGAACTTGACAGTATTCATCCGCTGCGTTGCCAAAGTCCATAGTAATGGAATATACTTGCGCCAACTGATATGAAAACTGAGTAGGATTATCGGCTTTCTCTTTTCCTTCCTTCAGATATTTAATTGCATATTCAAATGCCCTGTTCTGAATGGTAAAATTTGAAATTATCGTGTAGTTTATCAGAGAATTATTATTGACCTTAATTCCAGTATCCCAAGTCTCAACAGCCTTTTTGCCGTTGCCCATAAGGTAATATGTCGATCCGAGCATTCCGTAAAGGGAAACATCATTTGGGTTTGCAG
>JAADIB010000398.1 GCA_013151565.1 Chlorobiota bacterium | reverse complement strand
GGAGGGCAGATGAACACCGACTTGTCATTTATCACAAACGAGAAAGGTCAAAATCTCAAAGATCGCTTCGGAGTCCTTATCAAAGATTCGGTATTTTTTGATTGTCTCGCAGGATACTTCTATTCAAGCGGATTTTATGCAATCTATAAATCTTTGGAATAAGCCACCGAGGCAGCGTCTTTGCCCTGATGAAATATGTTGAGCATTTCACAGGGTAAACATTTGACATAACTCAGCTTTAATGCGCAATACTTCAGTATGGCAAGAGAGTTTTGCGGTTATCTTTTGTGATTTTGCAACTCATTTACTTGAACAAGGAACTGATTTAAGGTATATTCAAGAGTTATTGGGACATAACAGTTCAGAAACAACAGAAATTTATACTCATGTGCTAAATCAAGACGGAAAAGGTGCAAGAAGTTCAGTGGATTTAATATGAGATTACGGATTAAGTAGCCATTTAGAGCAGCATAATGTAAAACAAAAAAGGGGAAGTGATAATGTATAAAGCGTTTGATAGTAATAAATCAACTAATAATGATTGCATTGGGTTAGGCTGCCATGAAAAGCAACATTTGCTGTTTTCATTAGTACACATAATCTTATGTTAGATGCAATAAGAGACAGGAGCCTGAATGTCGATGAGTTTTGATAAAGATCAGATACGCCCAGTCGTGCCTGAACCAGAGTATGACGACCCCAAGGAAATATATGCTTTCTTCGGTCTTGCAGCATACTCCGTCCAATTACTGGAACAGGGTATCCTGAATCTTTTGGTTGGCGTACGCATTTCGGCCATTGAAGGACCCACTTGGGGGAACGTACGAGACCTTTACAATGAAGGCGATCGTAAGACACTCGGACAACTATTCAAGGCACTACAAAAACTCGTCAAGTTTGACACAAGTATTGAGGAGCATCTCGCGGATGCACTTCAAAAACGGAACTATCTAATACACCATTTCTTTGTCGAACATGCGAAAGACCTCCTGTCCGAGAGCGGAAAGCGGAAGATGATAGACGAACTGTGTTGTATCATCGGATTATTCAAGATGGTTGATCCTCAAGTGGACCAGCTTTGGCATGCTATTTGGGGAAAGTATGGCTTTACAAAGAAGCGAATCGAGCGAGAATTAAAGATATTGAAAGACAAACTAAAAAGGGAGGAAGAACGCACCTAACAAATCACTGCACAGGATTTTTACTCCGCTGCGCTCTGTAAAAACCAGTGAGTTCAAACGTTAGGGCTTATGTATCGAAATGGATATTTGGAAACAAGTAACGATCCTTATTTTTACGCCGACAGCTACTATTGCTGCTGTCGTTTATTTTTTGAGGAAAATGTTTGATCGTGGGCTTCAGAGGGACTTGGATAGATACCGCGCCAATTTGAAAAGAAAGGAAATTGAGCACCAAATCAAGTATTCACTTATCCATGAAAGAAAAGCCGAGGTTATAGCTAATGTTTATGCTGGTCTTGTAAAAGCTAAGCGCAAAATGGCGCAACTTGTTTTCATATTCCAGCCAGATGGTCAGAACTTGCAAAAAAAGAAACAGGATGCAGCTGATGCGTGTAATAATGTAGATGATTATTTCAACGAGCACAGGTTATACCTTGACCGCGTTACAGCAGATAAAGCGGAAAGCATCCTTATCAAAATGAAAGAAGCGTTCATTAACTTCGATACTGCGCAAAATGGTGATGATTACAAACCTGATGCAACTGGTTTTTGGAGGCAAGCGAATGATCAAATCAAAAATGAAATACCACCACTTCTTGAAGAACTGGAATCAGAATTTCGTACTATATTGGGTATTCATGGAGAAAATAAGCCCTAACCAATGCCTCAAATCGACCGCCTACGTTGCTGGCGCGACTTCGGTGAAACTACCGTGGCAGTGTCTTTGACAGAACTCAGTCTTAATGCGCAATACTTCAGTATGGCAAGAGAGTTTTGCGGTTATCTTTGGCAAGAGAGTTTTGCGGTTATCTTTTGTAGTTTTGCAACTCATTTACTTGAACAAGGGACTGATTTAAGGTATATTCAAGAGTTATTGGGGGGGGCAAACGGTTCAAAAACAACAGAGATTTATACTCATGCGCTGAATCAAGACGGAAAAGGTGCAAGAAGTCTTGCTGATTTTTAGATTAGGTTGCTTTGAGAGCAACATAAAGTAAAGTATTTGTAAAAGGAGAAATAATTATGTATAAGTATAATATGAATAATAACAAACCGTTAACAATAAACAAGCAACATAGTTTAGGTAGCTGGAAAAAGCAACAGTCGCTATTTCCATTAGTACACCTAATTTTATGTTAGGCTCACAATTACGGAAAAACTATGCACGAAGTAAAAGATTTTATTTATCTTGATATGGAAAAAGTAAGCTCACTTTATAGTCAGCTTACAGGTGGGATAATCCAGCAGTATGAAGCATCTACATCTTCAAGTAGTAATAGTAAAAATTTAAGAAATTATGATTTTAAAATATTTAAGCATGAGGCAGGTGGTACAGATTCTGATTCTCAATCCTTAAAGGAAACAAGGATAAGTCATCATGACATTTATAATGAACTTGAAAATAGTTTATTTGAGAATGGCTATGCGGCGGAAATTGGCATTGATATAACAAAAGAACAAATAGAGTCAGGTGAAGCAACGAATATTTTTGAAAACACTCTATGTGTTAAAGCAGAGGGGTGGGGAGTGCTTGAAGATTATGAAAGAATTTCAAGAATCGCTGATAATTATAGTGACATAGCGGATTTAATTAATAAAAGCATAGAATCATCATTTAAAAATTCTCCCGAATGTGCCGAGCTTCTTAAAAAAATAGAACTTCAAAAATCTGAAATAAAGGGCATGAAAAATGGTCAACAAAAAACTAAAAGAAAGAATGAATTAGCTGATCTCGAAACATCCATACAAAAATTAATAGAAAGTAATCAAATTGGTGCAGTCGAAGATTGGATTATTGAGGGCATGCGAAACTGGATACGAGTATTTCTACCCAGAATATTTAATTTTCGGTTGTACCCTTTTGATGATTTAGATAATTTCCACATTCTATCCAATCTTAAGAGAGAGTCATTTATAGAAAATGACACTGAATCTGTTCATTTTTTATACGGCTCCAAACCATCCGTAAAAATATCTATATTAGGTGTTATTACATCTATTCCTCAAGAAAGTGGTCAATTATTTGACCCTATGCAAGAGTTTGAAGATGAGAATAAAGATGAAGAAGTGGAAGAAGGCAATGAGGCTAAATCTATTGAAAAAGCATTTCGGGGAGTTTTTCGGGGGTTTGATGGTTTTGAAGAAATGGTAAGAACATGTCGTTACCCTAGAATCATGGTTCAACCTATAGCTATATACCGAACAATAAAGCCTAACAAAAAGCTCCAGCGGACAATTTAAAGCGGCACTTGTTTTGCATTCACAAAAAGAAGAATCCTAGGGTCAGATCTTGCATTATCATATTTCTTCTCAATTTCTCTTAACAGACGGCTAATAGTTGTACGAGCACTGAGGTCATGTCTTCGGAGGCTGTTTATAAAGTCCCCCTTCTCTTATAATTAACCATCTAAGTAAAAGGCATATTTTCTGATAAATACCGAAACAATTCTGCAGCAGGTTAATAAGAAAGAATTATCGGGGCCGTATCTTCGCATTTGATATAACTATGCTTTTTCTTCCCCTATCTGTTTAAGCGGATATATTATCCATATTATGGTTTTACTCTATATTTTCAAGTAAATTTGTCACAATCCGCCTTCCGTGTTGATATTATATTTTAAACCCATATTATGGAAACTAGTTTAATAAGATGATATGCATAAATAGAATAATCATTACTAAGGGTAGTAAAGAATGTTGAACACCAAGTTAAAAGAATTGCCTTCAAATTCACCAGTTATTCTTGAAAATGAAACGTGTGTGTATTGTGGCGTGCAGCTTACTAACGAGACAGAGAGCAAAGAACATGTGATAGGGCGTCGTTTTGTCCCAAAAGGAAAACTTAGTGGGCAATGGAACTTGATTGTTAAAGCATGCAAGGAGTGTAACAGGAAAAAATCAGATCTCGAAAATGATTTATCAGCAATAACAATGCAAGCAGACGCATGGGGTAGGTATGCAGTCGAGGACAAAATTTTGATGGATGAGGCTCTCCGTAAAGCTCAAAAGAGCATAAGCCGCCGAACAAGAAAACTCATTAAAGATAGTTCTGAAACACTAAAAATAAAAGTCCCATTTGCACCTGAGGTAGAGTTCAACTTTGACCTTACTTCCCCTCCTCAAGCAGAAAGTGAGCGCGTTTTTGAGTTAGCCCGATTGCAATTAATGGCCTTTTTTTATTTTGTCACATATAACCGGCAAACCAAAAGGGGAGGATTTTGGCTGGGTGGTTATTTCCCTCTACTTGAGGCTGCTCGCTCAGATTGGGGAAACTCAACACATATATCTTTTATGAAAGCCGTTGTTAATTGGGAACCACGTTTTTTGGGCATTGGAGCCGAAGGATTCTTTAAAGTAATTATTCGTCGACACCCTTCGGAAGTTTGCTGGTCATGGGGCATAGAGTGGAATCAAAATTATCGTATTGTTGGCTTTTTTGGTGAAGAAAAATCTGTGCGAGAAGTAACAAATGATTTTCCTGCTTTAGACGTAAAAACCTTGGCACAAAATGCTAATAATTTCATTAAATACAGAGATGAGAAGGCGATTTCAGAAGAAAACGATTTAATATTCCGCTGGGAAACAGTTGGTGTAAAACAATAAAATATTCGCCTATTGCATATCAAGACACTGCAGCCGACCGCAGAATCCTGGGGTCGGATCTTGCATTATGAGACCACTGCACAGTAAGCACATTCGCAGCAATATCAGCTTTTCCATAGGCGAGGCGAACTTCTGCAGAACTAACTGGTTAATTCAAGGAAGTTCAACAAAGCATAGGGATAAGCTCATATTGCCCGCAGGGAAGCCAAATAGCCTGCAATCTTTAAGAAATTACAATTTTCAAGCTAACCGGTTAGCCCAACAAATTTTAATTTTTAAATCTCGCAGGCTCTTCGACTTCTGCGGATGCGCTTATTGTGCAGTGGTCTCATTATCATATTTCTTCTCAATTTTTCTTAACACACGGCCCCTGTGATCTTATTTCTAATCATGCCCAGCGTGGTAAATTCCGGTTGATTG
>JAADIB010000371.1:28362-29186 GCA_013151565.1 Chlorobiota bacterium | reverse complement strand
CTAAGATGTTTTCATACATAACATTGTGGGGAATAACAGATCTGAAGGACGGAAACGGAAATGTGATAGCTGCAAACAGAGTAATTCATTTAATGGTGTCTTCACGAACAAGAACTGCAGATCTAAAATTAATAACCGATACTCAAACTGATAAAACCGATCGTTCAAAAGATAAAGTTGAAACACATGTAATTTTACCTCCTCTCGATATGCAGGGAAATCCTTCCCCGGTACCGGGTACAGGACATGGCTTTTTACATCTGATGTTTGAGAATGTAAATTTGACGAATATCTAATAAGTATTGTTTAACAAGACATAGTCACATTAAAAAAAACCAATTATAATAATTATAATTGGTTTTTTTATCAGCAATTTAGAACCTAATATATTGTAAAACAGATTAGTAATCTATTCCTTTGTTTTCGGCTGTCTTTGATAACGGAAATTAGCCGAAAGTTTTTAGAATGTGTAATTGATTTTCAATCTTTGAAGTACATGATCCGTGAAGTTTGTCTTTTATAAAAATAATCCCACGCCCATTTCATCATTACCTGCAGCCTGTTATTGAAACCAACCAGGTATCCGATATGCACAAAGACCCACAATATCCATGCAGGAAACCCGCTGACCTGAAAATTTCGAAAGTCGGCAATAGCTTCATTACGCCCGATAACAGCTAACTTGCCTTTATCAAAATATTTAAATGGCTGGATTTCTTTATTCTGTAGTTTTGCGATAATATGTTTACCGGCGTATGTGCCCTGCTGCATTGCAACCGGAGCAATCCCAGGCAATGAATTTCCATTTCCGTCAATAAAGTTAC
>JAADIB010000371.1:0-28289 GCA_013151565.1 Chlorobiota bacterium | reverse complement strand
CATCACTCTTCCTTTTTTATCAAACTCAATATTTTCATTTGCCGATAATATACTATTCTTAAATTTAGCTTTTACACCGGCAGCCCACAAGACAACTTTGCTATTAATTATTTCGGTTGTTTCGTTCGATCTAATTTCAACTTGATCGTTTTTAATATTAGTAACAAAGCAATTTGTTCTTATAGTAATTCCGAGTTTAGCTAATGAGTTTTCCGCCGATTTAATAAGTTTTTCAGGGAATCCGGGCAGAATGGTTTTCCCGGCTTCAACTAGATATATTTTTGCTCTTTCCGGTCTTATTCTTCTGAATTCATTCTTCAGCGTATATTTTCTCAATTCTGCCAGAGCGCCGGAAAGCTCAATCCCTGTCGGACCGGCTCCTATAATAACAAAGTTCAAAGGGTATTCATCGCAAGGATGTAGCATCTCCGATTCAGCACGCTCAAAAACATTCAATACTTTTCCTCTTATCTTAAGAGCATCTTCCAATGTTTTTAATGGCGGCGCCGCTTGTTTCCAGTTTTCATTCCCAAAGTAATCGGGCATTACACCGACAGATATTATTAATTTATCATAATACAAATTACCGCACTCAACATTAATACAATTTTTATCCAAATCCACCGAAGTTACTTTTTCTTTCAGAACAGTAACATTTTTATACTTTTCAAATATTGTTCTCACCGGGTAAGCAATATCTTCGGGAGAAAGCTGGGCGGCAGCAACTTGATAAAGCAGCGGTTGGAATAAATGGAAGTTCCTTTTATCAATAATAGTAATGTGAAGATCATTGTTCCCTTTTAATAACTTTTTAGCAGCGTACAATCCGCCAAAACCAGCTCCGATAATTATTATATGTTTTTTATTTTTACTCATTTTCTAATTTAATAATTTATTTAAGTCAAAGCTATATGAATTATTGATAATAATATGTAAGGTACTTTACAAATAAGTGGATACTAGAAAGTAAGTATTTTCGGTTAAGTTCTAGTGTTGTGTTATTTCTGTAATACCGCTAAGATCTATTTATAATATCGTTGAAAGTTTTAGCTTTAGGTGTATTAAATTGATAAGTAATTACACTGGACGAATCATCCACGATCTATCCGGGGCGATCACTCATAAAAGAGAAATCATTACTCTTTATTTACAAGGATACCTTACTCCCGAGATTGTTTTGAAAACTAACCATAGCAAAGAAGTTGTCGATCGTTACATTAAAGACTGTCACAAGGTCGAAACCCTTTGGCAACATGGTATTACTGACTTCGATGAAATATCTCAATTAACCAGATTATCTGTAAAAGTAACTCAACAATGTGTGGACCTTTTGCCAACTAATCTGACTGCAGTCAGGCAAGTAATGAATCTCCCTTATCCGCCTTTGGTGGATTAAAATGTTTTTTATTATTAAACATATTAACTTATTGTTATTAAATATTTTATCGATTCCTATGGTCGTTTGATACTATTTCAACAGTATTAATTTTTTAGTATTGAAGTAGTCACCAGCTTTCATATTATAAAAGTAAATTCCGCTTGAAAGATTAGACCCATCCAGAGAAACATTATACCTTCCCTTTGCCATTTGACTATCAACAAGAGTTGTAACAACTCTTCCCAAAACATCATATACTTTTATTGTAACTAAACCATCTTTAGGAATTTGATAAGTTATTGTTGTAACAGGATTAAACGGATTAGGATAATTTTGGCTAAGGAGATATTCATTTATTATTAAATTATCATTTTCGTTTACATCAACTGTAACCGGTTCCTTGCCATAATAATAAATAATTGCTTCATATCCATGCAATGTGTCTAAAGATATATCAGTTGTATTCGGCAATATCTCTATCACATCGCCATTAAACAAATTTGTAAGATAGTATGTACTAGTACCGTCATTAGGAAAATTAGTTCTGTTGATTACAACGCTATTATTTTGTGCATTATCAAAATTAGCATACGTTAAGAGAATATCGTCACCACTGAAGGAGCCATATGTGTATATCTTATCCGGTGATGAATTTGAAACTCGGTGAATCATTGGATCATTTATATAATTATTTCTAATCTTAACTAGAGTTTTAAAATATGGTTTGATATTATCTGGATCACTCCAATCTATCAAACCTCTGTTTGTCAACTCACCAACTTCTCCTCCGGAATAAATTAAAGGTACTCCATTTGCAGTCATTAAAATAGTGTGCATCAATTTAGATCTCTGTGTATCGTGAGAAGAAGCCACTCGAACTTCATCATGATTTTCTACAAATCTAAATGGTCTTGCATAGGCTGGATAACTCTTTCTTAACTCTGCGTCTAAAGCATCAATAGTAAGTGTTCCATTTGTTACGTTAATTAATTTATTTCTTAAGTCCCAATCGTTAGCTGAGTCAAATCTATTTTGATAATAAATTGCATCGGAAGATGAGGCTTCGGCTTCTAAAAATAATTCTGGCTTAATATTTTTTAGAGCTGACCGCCAGTCTTGCCAAAAAATACTGTTCCTTTGTTCAACTCCCCAGGCAACATCACATCTATAACCGTCAATATCAAACTCCTCTACCCAATACAGAGCTACTTTAATGAAGTAGTCTCTTACATCCTTATTTTGGTAATTAAGATTCGGAAGACTTCCCCAATCAAAGTAATATTCGTAGTTTGACTTTCCGGGTTCACCATCCCAAATATAAAAATCTGCCCAAGGAGAATACTCTTCATATTCTAAAACATTCTGCATAAACCGATGCTGAACTGAGGTATGATTAACCACAAAATCTAATATAACTTTAATACCAGCATCATGAAGTGCACTAACTAAATTTCTAAAATCATCAGCATTGCCATAATCTTCTTCAAAATCAAAATAGTTAGTTATCTCATATCCGTGTGTGGTTGGACCAGTGTAGATTGGCATTAACCAGATTGTGTTAATTCCTAATGCCTGCATTTCAGGAATCTTGTTTTGGATACCTTCAAAATTTCCTAAATCACTATAAGAGCGCGGATAAATTTCATACACAATTGCATTATCTATCCAGGCAGCATGATCATTATTCCGAGCAAGATAAACGGAATCATTTTTCGCAAAAATCAATTCTCTTGCATGAGCAAATCTTCCTTGGCTGTCTTTTGCTCTTACATTTATATAGTATTCACCTTCAATTGCCGGGACATCAAATTGTACTGACTGACCAGAAGTTCCTCCAAGAATATTCGCCGGATTATTTTCATCATCTGTCCATAAATATGTAAAAGTCAATGAATCTGGTGATAAAGCCTGTGCAGTTAAGCTCACAGATCGACCAACAACATTCCCACTAATTGTTACGGTTGGTTTATGATCTTTTTCGTAAGTTAAAACAAGATTTTTTGATGTTGATTCAAAACCTTTATTATCCTCTGCTCTTACAAAGATAACGTTTTCCCCTTCTTCAAGAACTACAGGCACCTCAAATTTAGCATTAATAACACTTACATTACTTTCAATTCCGTTGAACGAAAAAGTAACAGATGTTATAGCTGAATCACTCAAAATGCCTACCACATTTACATTAGAATACCAATAAGTAACTGATGGGGTTAGAAATGATATCGCTGGTCCATAGGTAGCTAAACTATCAGAAATGTCACTTGCAGAAAATGACTTCTTACCCCTTCCAAAACCATTGAAAGATACAAATCTTGGTCCCATCTTTTCACCGGCTGGAATGTAGTTTGAAAAAACTCTATCCTGCCAAAATCCGCTTCTAAAAAAGACGGCATCATAAGTATCCGGATCTTCCAGTTTATCACTTCCACCTTCGGCTGCAGTAACCTCAAAGCCATTTCCACTCATATCTTCATTAGCCAAATATGAAAATAAATAGAAACTTCTTTCTCTAGTCCAACTACCGAGCAGACTATCCAAATATGCCAGACTAATTTTAAATTCAAATTTGTTGCTAATATCTGCATCTGAATTTACACTTAAAAATTTATCGCTGATAGAAGCCGGGTCTCTATTTTCCCAGAATCGATTCTCAACTGCAATATTTTCAAATGAATTACCAGGTCTGCCAATCGGAACGAATACACCTTCATTCTGCCAATCTTCAGTACGGATTTCCAATTCAAGAGGATCTGCTGCTGAAGTAGAAACCGGATTTGTAATTAAAAGCCCAAGCCTGGTCCTGTCAGAAACACTATTCATATTAATAGAAAAGAAGAGTGAATCATGAGTTTCTACTTCATCAATAAGTACAGATAAAATATCACAACTTCCTTGAGAAACACCAATTGGATAACTATATAGTTCATCATCAATTGCATCTGCAAAATAAAAACCTGTATTGCCAGTATAAATTCCATATGTATATGTTTCTGATGCGATTAAACCATCAATATTAGAGAACTCCACATTAATTTGATGAATACCTTCACCATTTAAAGTGATAGTAGCTGTAATCAAATTTGAATCTGCATTATAAAATGCAGTAACCGGCACATTATTTAACTTAACAACTATTGATGCTTCCTCAACTTGTGAAGTTACTCCGGGTCTTAATAAAGCCCTAAAATTAATTTCCGCTGGGTCTGTTTTAAATGTGGTACTTTCATTTGGAGTGATAAGTTTTATAGAAGGAATTGAATCTACTATAGCCGAGAATATGTTATTATCATTAAGAACACTAAAATTAGGTTCATCGGGATCATTGATCCATAATGTACTATTTAATTTAAATTTATATTCATAATCTCCTTTTTCAATATATGCTGTAGTTTCCCACAAACCATCATTATTATTATCGTTCATCGGATCAAATGATTCATTCCAATTATTAAATTCACCAACTAACGAAACTGACGTAACATTCTTTATAATTGAAGAGCCGGTATTATATTCATCATAATAGAAATCAACGGGAACTTTGTACACCACTAACCCAGGCTCTCTTTTGAAAGAAGATGTTTTTATTTCTGTTCCAAGCGCAGAAGAAATTAAGACAAAAACTGTATGATCACCTTTTTCTAGAGGAGGAGATGGCTGATAAAAGAATTCTTTTTTCTCTTCAATATAATATTGTGAAGGATTATCAATAGCTACCCCATCAACACGAACTATTAAGGAAGTTAGATCAATTGGATTATCAGGAGTAAAAGCAAAAATCGCTCTTATTGGTTCTCCTTCTACAGTTGTATCAATGTATGTTTCACCAGCTGTATTAACGCCGCGCGGTAATAAGTAAGTTATGTTAGGATCTTTAACATTCAAAATTGAATTATTGTTATCTGTTAATTTTATATTAGGGTTATCAGGATCATTCCACGCAAGAGACCAATCTGCGTCAAATACAAATTTGTACATGTGCTCTACGCCCTTCGATAATTCTGTTGTAATTTCATAAACTCCATCACCATCAGCATCTGTCATTACCATTGTCGCATCGTTATTATCCCAACCATTAAAATTCCCAACCAATCTTAAAGTTGTAAAATTATCTATAACAGGTTTATAATGAAGTGTAATAGGAACAGTTTGAGCAATTATATTAGAGATTATGAACAAATATATAACCAATAATTTTCTTATGTGAGCCATCTAATTATCCTAAAAAAGTTTATATAAAAATAATTTAACAAAAATACCTCAAATAATATACCTTCCAACAAACACCACATTTTATACAGTTAGATATACAAGTTATTCTTTAATAAGCTATAAGAGATAAAAAAACTAAATCGAAAAAAAAAACCAGGTCAATAGTTGACCTGGTTTTCTGTGAAATTTATATTCTATTAATTTATTTAAGTAACATCATTTTCTTTGTTGAAGAAAAGTTACCTGCAGTGATTGTATATATATACATTCCACTTGTAAGATCAGATGCATCAAACGTAACTTCATAATTTCCCGCTGGTTTTACATCATTTACTAATTCAGCAACTTCTTGTCCAAGAACGTTGTAAATTTTCAATGTTACTAAACCGCTTTCCGGAATTGAGAAGTTAATAACCGTTGATGGGTTGAACGGGTTTGGATAGTTCTGGTCTAATGAATATACCTCTGGAATACCAGTACCCAATTCTTTAATGCCATTAACAACATCTTTTGTTCCCATTGAACCAAATACATCAACAGCATCTCCGTACCAGAAACTTGGGAATAACTTTATGTGATGATTATTACCAACACCACCTTCGTTATCGTTGGCACCATTATTTGAAGCTAGTCCCCAGTTTGCACCATATTTATATTCTATTTCCAATGGTGAATAGATTGGGAAAGTTACTTCCATTGTCCAGAAATTATCACCGGCTGTTTCATCGCCGTTAGTACCATCATCAACCATGAAAATTACCAAATCTCTATCTGTATCAGGCCATCCGCCGCTAGGCCATGCTAATGGAGGGTTCCCACCAGCTAGAAAAACATCATCAATTGATGGGAATGCGGTACCGTTACCATCTGTAGCACCATTCATATCAACGATAAATCTAATTACTGATTCCTGGTTAACAACAGTTTCTAATGTTGCATTGTTATAATATCTTAAACTGCCAACTTCTGCAAAACCATTGGATATATCATCTGCAGAAACAGTGTACTCATAGTTCTTAGATTCAGTCGGCGGGTTGGTTTCCCAGTTTGTGCCGCTAGGAGTTATGTAAGCAAATTTATAATAAATTACATCACCATCAAATGATTCATACTGCTCCGTACCTTCATAAATATTCGGGTCTCCCACTGACGGAGTAAGCACCGTTGAGCCAGACCAACCATTGAATGAACCTCGAGCTGAAAGAGTATCTGTAGCAGGATTGAATCTCTGAGAAACAATTTCAAATTCCATATTGACTTGGAATGATAATGTAATTTCAGTTGCAGTGCGTCCTTCATCATTATCAAAGAATGCGTGATATGTATCGGCGCCAAATGGCACAACATATTCTCTATCTGGAATTGATTCCCATCCATCACCATTCATTACAAATTTGAATTTAATAGAATCTCCAGGATTTAAGTCAACAGTAGCAGAATAAACTGAATCAGCGTCAGCATCCAGCATTGGCGTAGCGCCTGGATCCCAACCGTTGAAACTTCCAGCAATTGTAAGAGCACCGGTACCAGCATCAAAGTTGCCTTTTTTAATCTGAACGCTCATATCGCATTCAAATGTAATTGGTGATGTTGAAGTTGTACCTTTTTCAAATTTTGTAATGCCATATTGAACGGCGGAAAAAGTTCCAACATAAGCTGTCATTCCATCAGGACTAAAATCTAGACCACGAGCAAAGTAGTCAGCAGCTTCAGGGTCTTTACCAACATAGTGAAAACTATCAACCAATGCTTTAGTAGAAGGATCATAAGCAAACCATGTCATTGAGGTATAACTCAATCCTCTTGCATCATTTGAAACCCAAAGGAGACCAGTTGCCGGGTTTAATCTAATTGTTTCAATTGACATACCTTTTAGAACTGTATCAACAAGAGTAAATGGAGAAAATTCATCTGCACGTTTGTAAATCCACAATTGTTGTGCACCTGTGAATGCAGCCCAATAAATTGTATTACCATCGGGAGAAACTTCCAAACACCTTGATATATCGGGAGGGCCATCAACTGCGTTGCCAATATAGTTTAAGTCAGTATCATACATCACAATTTGATTCCCACCATTACCAACGACTGGACCAACAAAAATAGTTCCGTTATCAGATATTCCAGGTTGTGTTGGAGAAGAACCAGATTCAGGTATTTCAACAGCTGCTATTCCTGCACCTGTTTTGTAATCTATTTTATACATTTTGGATGGTCCTGATGAAACGTAAACAATGTTTCCGTTTTCATCAGCAGTTAATCCTCTACATCTACCTGGATAGAGAGTATCAACTATAAATCCGCCACCTGTTTCTACTGTAGTGATTGGTGAAAAAGAAGCCTCAGTTCCATCTGGCTCAAAGACTCGGATTCCGGCTGTCATTAGGGTATCTCCGCCTACAATCCAAGGAACTTCATAATAGTATGGGGCAGTCCAAATTTTACCGTCTGGGTCCACCGCTATACCATGTGTACTTCCGACATAACTAGTGTCGGGGAACGCGCCTAAGTCAGTCCATTGTGCATTCATTGTAGATGCAAACAATGCAACAATGGCTAACATTGTAAATAGTTTTTTCATCATAGTACCTCCTAAAGTAATGATAAAAATGAATGATTAGTTAGTTAGTTTTCTAAATATAACGTTGTAAAATCACTAATATTTTTATTAAAATCAATTAAAAAAGATAACATCTATTTTTTTTGTTAGATGTTCATAAATTATTAAAACTTAAATTATTCCCGCCCATATTGCGGCGCCCCTTTTTTCTGCATGTTAACAGCTAAGATAGTTTGAGTTGTCTCAATTCCATTACCGGAAAATCTAGCTCTTGTAACAAATAATTCATTTCCCATTCCCCATGAAAAATTGATCATCTCAGGATTAAGAACACCGTCGTAAAGATCTCCGAAAGTACCATCAGTGTTTACATATTTAATCGGATTCAAATCATTCGTCCCGATCAAAAGCTGACCGTCAGAGGTAAAAGTAATTGCATTAACTGTAACAGTCATTGGATAATTTGCCGAGAATGCAAAATAAACTTCAGGCGATCCTAAACTATCAGCAGAAATTATTTGCATCCTATAAATAAGTTGTAAAAGATCTTTTTTAGCGGCTAAGTATAGATATCCATTATATACCTTTACGGCAGAAACTTCAGGTTCAAAATCGAATGATTTCCAGTCACTAGTACCTGTTGGATTCGCGGGAACTCTAAAAATCTTTCCACCTTTACCGGCAGTCCAAATATTATGATCTTGATCAAAATCCAGATCGAACATCGATGTCCCACTTTCAAAAACTGCATATGTTGCAGGAGGAGTATTTTCTTCAACAACGAACAATGCTCTAACACCTCTAACACCATATAACTTACCGCCAGGTCCATATTGCAACCCGAAGTAAAATGTTTCACCGCCCTTTGGCGCAAAATCGAGCAGTTCACCATCCGGTGTTAATTTCTTAATACCTTGTCCTTTATTATCACTTACAAATGACAAATAGACGTTACCAGCATTATCTGCTGTTATTGCATAAGGCTGCTCAAAATCGGCAAAGTCATATGGCTCGCGAACAGCTGATTTAAGATCGATAATTATTGCATTACTGAACTCAGCCGCTAACGTATTCAGCTTTACTGCAATAGAATCTTGAATAACATTCGGAGCAAGCACTACAAGCTGGGTTTCAGAAGCATTCAATACTGTTCCTGGAGTTGCACCGAAATAGACAACATTCTCATCCAAGACATCAGAAAAATTTTGACCGGTAATTGTAAACTCTGTTATTCCGCCAAGTCCTACCTTAGGTGAAATATCACTTATAACCGGTGTCGGAGCACTATCATTTACTTTCTCATATAAACTTGGAGTAACATCTTCAGAACAGCCAAATAATAATAATGAAATTAATAAAATTGGTAATCCGATTTTGATTATTGATGATATTTTAAATTTTCGTTTCATCTGTTTTGATCCTCTATTTTATCCGGATGTAACAATGATCTAGTTTTATATAAAATTAAAAAGCAAACTTAACAGCAATTCTTTGAACATAATCGAAAACATCAGCGGGTGCGTAAGAATAATCAACACCTAACGCCATACCTCCGACATTCACTTTTACACCAGCGCCTGCACTAAGACCGCCAATGTCAGTCGGGGTTTTATATCCAACCCTTATAGCAAAACTCTGCAGGAATAAATACTCTGCACCAATTAAGATCTGCTCGGGATAATCTCTCGGATGAGTTGCATCTACTGATAACATAAATGAATGTTTTTCTTTATCAATGTTAAATAGATCCATCATATCCATTGATACACCCAGCTTAAATAATAGCGGTAACTGGAATCCTTCCTCAACATACTTAATTTCCTGAGAGAAATTACTTATACTCATACCAATATTAAGACTTTTGAAACCAGTTTTATATATCAGCCCAAAGTCGAATGCAAAAACATCAGTAGAAAAACTTTCCGTTTTGTATGAACCATCTGCATTAAACCCAACCACACCGGAGCCTAGCGACTGTCTGGCATATTTAATATTAGCACCGATAGCAAATTTTTGAGAGAGCATTTTTGCATAACTAAAGCCAATAACAATAGAAGATGGAGAAAACGTCCCCACTTCTTCAAAGCCCTGATCATTATCTTTTCTTATTGTTCCGATAAAGTCGCCATAGTTAACATTTACAACCGAGAATCCAAAAATGCCGTAATTCTCAGAGAACGGCTGAAATGAGATAGTAGCATATAAATAGTTTATATCGGCTATCCACTGTAAATTACCTACAGAAAAATCAACATTACTTTGAAGATCAGCCATACCAGCCGGGTTATACAACATAGCTGTGGAATTTCCGAATATTGATGTTATTGCGTCACCCATACTCGATACCCTAGCATCGGTTGAAACACCAAGGAACTTCATACCGGTTTGAGCAAGTTTCTGCCGATCCTGTGCTAATGTTTCGGTATTTAATCCAAAGCCAATAAGGAGAACCGCTAAAAGTATTGTAATTATATTTTTTTTCATTGATGTACCCATCAGATAAATTTTATTGAATAATTGCAAATTTTTGAATCGACCTTTCACCTGTTTGGTTATCGGTAACAACAGCAATATAAACACCGCTAACCACAAGCTGGTTGCTGGAAGTTGTCTGATACCAAAATTCATCACCGCTTCCATCGTTATGATTTACTTCCCAAATCAACTCACCCATTTCAGAAAATATTTGGATCTTACAATCACCAGTAATATTGAAGAACGCAATTTTATTTGGTTCATCACTTCCAAATGTAAGTTCCGCTGCAACTCCTCTGATAAACGGATTCGGAACAACTCTGAATTCACTTACACTTGCCGATGCTTGTCTTTTCAATTGTGTAGGTGTATAAGTTTGAGTATAAAATCTACCGCTTCGTAAAGGAACACCTGTAGGAGTCATTCCACCGCCGTTATTGTCCGAAGCTAAGCCGATAGCTTGGATGTAATAGAAGTAACTAACACCTCGAACTGCACTTGTGTCTTTATATATTCTTTCGCTAGGGGAAGCGGTATTTACTAAATAATAAGTACTGTCAGATTTTTCCCTAGCTCTGTATATTTCAAATCCCGAAATTGCGGGTCCGATCGTTTCATCATAATCCCAGATTAATTCGATCCTATCACCCTTTCCATCAACATTGAAGATGGACGGAGGTAATGGATTTTGAGGAGCAGTAAAACCTTGTCCGGAATTATAATTTGCATAGCTCTTCTAAATGTTTCGAAAAGTGAATCTCTTCCAGTCATCACAAATTCATTTTTTGTTTTTGCATCAATTACACCGTTCTTATAATCCCTGCCGATACTTACACACTTTTCCCAAGAAAGACCTTTTGCACCTTCAGCCCAAACAATTCTAATACTATCGCCTGGCGCTAAAGTATAAGGTCCGTAACCATTCACATTTGAAAATCCACCGGGGGAACCAAGCGCCGGGTCACCGGTTGGTTCTGTGAATTTTCCTGCCGGCTCAACTACATATGCATGACGTTCCTGATGACCTTTAGACATTAAAGAATATTCTTCACTCATTTTCACCGGATTGAACGGATCATTTTTCGAAGTATACGGTTTGTCCGATCCAATATATCCGCCGGTTGTCGAAGGTTGAGAATCATCGTTGACCGGATCATCAGGATCCTGATCGGCATGTAATGTAACTACACCGCAAAATTGTGCAGAACCTAACCTGCCTACAGTATCCGTTGCCGTTAAAAGACCTCCAACTGTTGTAGGTGTCCAGATTGGTCCTCCAATATTATCGTAAGCAGTAAAGGGCGGATACTTCCCGTGCCATGCATAGTTAGCTTTAAGATCTTCATTATCCGTTCCGTATTGCCCGCCAAGACCATCACCCCTTACGTCCAGCATGGTATTAATTCCCCATCCGGTCGCATTACCGATAACATACCTCGTGTTTCGTGAAATAGCCCAACGATATTGATAATAGAGGTAAAGGTTCTCTAATGTTGTGTTCGGTAATTCAATCTCAGGATCATCATCAACATTTCCAGTATTCACAATCGTTACATCATGGATGATATAATTATCATGGTACTGCTGACTGAACTGGTAGATCCTTCTTTTTACAGTAGCCCCTATCATTGTATTTACTTCGTCATATATCAGCTTATCATAAGGCTGATTTGGATTTAACTCGTCAATTTCCTGAGAAAGTTCGAAGGATAAATTCCCGTCAACATAAACTTGAGGCTGTTCAAATTTACCATACATTTTGAACTTAACGGGAAAGAACTCGTTTGCACCGTTTACTCTAGGACCGACATGCACAACTTTATGTAAAAAAGTGTTGCCTCCAAATTGGTCTGCATCGGTAAAATTCTCAACACCAATCCATAATGCTTTTGCTGCCTGCATATCCATGAATGGATGATTTGCCGGCCATCTAAGCCCATATTGTTGAGATGTAAATAATCCCTCTTCAATTTCCGACCCAAATTCAGAGTACCAATTGTGCAAGGTCCCCACAGCTAACCATTTTGTTCTCCCCTGAGCTGAAAGTACCGAACTGATGAAAAACAAAAAAAGTAAACTAAGGAAAATAGTTTTACATTTGCTGTTATGAAAAATATTCATTTTTTCCTCAATGAGATTTCTATTAACAAAAATTTAAAAATTGATTGATAGTCTTAAGCCGAAATATATTTTTCTAGGATTCAAGAATGTAAAAAATTGTTGATTCGGCATATCTATATATTGTTTATTCTTAATGATTGTGTGCATCTTTCCGTTATCCACTTCTACCCACTGACTTCCAGTGTGCTCAAAATATCGTTGAGTTTGTTTATCCCAATAGATTGCTACATCGGAAGGATCATTCACATTATTTATATTAGCAACAGGTACTATTGGTGTAAACTCATCGGTTGTTCTATAATCACCGGGTTTATCCTCGCCAGGAATATTAATATAAGCTCCTTCAAGTTCATCCCCTAAATTAGAAGGTAAATGAAGTGATTTCATATAATCATTGTAGTCGTTTCCGTCAACAAAACCGTACCGACTTGACATATTCTTAAAATTAAATAAATTACTGACGTCCATGATCAATTCGATTTGAGCCATATCCGAAATGTGAAATGCTTTTGAAAATCTCAGATCCATTGTGTAGGTGTCTTTCCACTGAACATTATTCAGGATTCCAGGAATTGCTCCGCCGCCTGTCCATGTAAAGTAGAACCCGTTATTCCATCCTCCGACCAGGTTCAGCCTCCAATCACCAAGGAATAAGCCCAGTCTTGCAGGAGTAAAGAAATTCAAGTTGATTCTAGCATACGGACGGGGAACAGGTTTGAATTGTTTTTCGTCTCCTGAAGATCTTTCATAATTTTTTTGCTCAGTTGGATTTTCATATTGCCTTGACCATCCAAAATTACCCCTGGTTGATACATCATATGTATAATTAAAAAATCCTTGGAACCATTCACCCCTGTTCTTGCTGATCGTAAATTCAGCGCCTCTAATATCACCGTAAGAATTAGGTTCTGATACAGTGTAATTTATATCACCGTCTCTATTAATATAGCGTACCAAATATGGCTGATCTGATATATCCTTATAATACCCAGCCACTCTAAGTAAAAATTGATCAAACAAATTATGTTCATAACCCAACTCATATTGAATCGTTTTTTCCAACGGATTATTAGGTGAGGCAATTCTGAGCACTGACTGATCAAATGAATTTTTTCTTAAAAGATATAAATTTTCGGGAGTCGGGAACGACCGCATATGCCCATAGTTAAAATACAATTTGCTATTTACCGTTATCGGGAATGCTATACCAACTCTCGGACTGAAGGTAATTTGTTTTTCTGTCCTTTGTTTGGTAAGTAATGTATCCATGCCTGGTGAATTTACCGCACTAAAAGCATCAGACCACGGATCATAAACCCACCACTCACCGCCGGGATCAAAATAATCCATTCTTACACCCAAGTTTGCAATCATCCCTTCAAATTCTAACTTATCTTGAACATATAATGCGCCCCTCATAGGTTTTGCATCCCATTTTGATTGTGAACGACCCTGCGGTAGGAACTCGTCAACAGACGCATAATTAGTTTGGTTGACTGTATAATTGAAATCAACACCGGCTTTTAATTGATTGAATTTATCCAGTTGACTTATATAGTCAAATTTTAGAGTATATGTAGCAATTTCACTGGAATCTCTGGAGTTACTCATACCAACACCCATTCTCATACCATTTATACCTGTGCTGGGTTCAGGCATATAACCAAAGGGTGCTTCATCAACCCAAAAAGAATTTCCAAATTTTCTAATTTTTGAAGTATCGCGTAGTCCTGCGGGGTTAGTATTGTAGCTTGAACCATAACGAGAGAGTCTTACCTCATAAAATGTAGTCGGATTGATAACATGTGTAAACTTGGCGCCAATACTATTGTTGATAATTGAACTTGGCGCCCAATAATCAGTTGCAAACATTCTTGTATCAATAAAACTGACCCTGCTTAATTGATTAGCTATACTACCAGGAGACCTGAACAATCCGGCAGTACCGTTGTTATTATTATTTGTCCCATTTGCCTTTCCATAAATTCCATCAATAGTCAATTTCATTCCCTTTGCCAGATCAGATGTTAATTTGAACTGTGTTGACCAGTCATTATAATTAGGTGCTGATAGAGGAACAAGATACTGCTCTGTTGTTTGTCTGTAGGAAACTAAAAAACGCAAATCACCCAACGCTTTTCCACCTGGTACAGGACCCGAAAATGTCATATCAGCTTCATAATCAGGATCAACAATATCAAGCTGTCTTCTGTGTTCCCAAAGGAAAAGATCCTGTGCAGCTTTGGGCGTAAGATCATTATTGGGATTATCATCTTCCAAGGTTTTACGCGAAATGGAATTCCAACCTTCAAAGTCAGCATACTGACGCTGTGTGAATTCATCCCAAACTCCGTTCTTTGTCCCCGTCCATGCAACATTATTATCTAAGTAAGGACGAACCCAATAGGAATTCGCATCGTGCGGCGACATACCAAAATGCTTTTGCTGTGCGGGACTGTACCTGCCAATCATATTAAAAGTATATCGATCTTTCCTGCCTTCCATTGTAACAATGTTTACAAGTCCGGATCTGAGATCGCCATATTCAGCATTGAATCCACCGGTTTGAACCTGCATATTTTCGATAGAGGTAACACTTATACCGGTGAATGGCGTATTATCTCTCTCGTTCCTTAAGATCATACCATTAAGTACATATGCAGTTTGCCTAATATTACCGCCACGAACAATAATTCCTTCACTGGTTGCTTGAATACCGGCTTGCAGTCCTAAAACAGTATTAATATTAATAGTCGGTAAACTTGCAATTTCTTGAGAAGTAATGTTAGCTCTACTCGAGGAAACATCTCGCTGAACTATTGGAATTTTTGCAGCTGCTACAACTACTTCCTGAGTTGTAACGGATTGCTCAGTTAACTGAAAATCAATAATCGTGGTTTCATCAATGTTAACGATCACATTTGTAATAATTTGCGGAGTATATCCAATGTAAGAAGCTTTTAATGAATAATTCCCCGGAGGGACATTCAAAATTGAATAGAAGCCGTCAAGATCAGTTGCAGCCCCGTACATAGTACCTTCTACAATAATGTTGACACCTATTAAAGGTTCGCCGGTTCTTGAATCTGTAATAGTACCTGAAACTTTACCTGATTGAGCTAGTAGACTTAGATTAGTGAGAAGTATTATTAGACTAAGTTGTAAAAGTTTTTTCATTTGACTTCCCCTTGTTAAAGGTTATCTTCTCTAAATTGTAAATTTATTAGTTAAATATCAACTTAAATATTTTAAATCTTTCAATATAATATTAAACACAAATTTATTTCAGCAACAACATTTTTTTGATTGAAACGTAACCCTGCGACTGTAACCTGTATACATACATTCCACTTGACAAATCACTTCCGTTAAATTCAAATTTATAATTTCCTGCTTCTAAATATTCACTCACCAAAACATCAACTTCCTGCCCGAGTATGTTGTATATTTTTAACGTGGTCATTCCACTCTTCGGCAAACCGAAGGAAATAATCGTTGAAGGATTAAAGGGATTAGGATAATTCTGTTCCACATAGTATTCCTTTGGTACATCAAGTTCTTTATTATTCACAGACAAGATAGTATCTTGTGCAGTTTTAAATTGAGTAATATCTGTCCAACCGCTGCTTCCTACATTATTAAATGCAGAAACACGCCATGAATAAATTGTATTTACTTCTAACATCGGCGAATAATAGAACGTATCTGTAACAACATCATTGATGATCAAATCGTCTAAATTAATATTCAAACCTGCCGAAAGCTGAACCCAATAATTTGCTGCAGTTTTAGTTGAACTCCAAAGTAATATGGGGTCGAGTTCCCTTTCAAGCTGCTGGTAGGCTGGGTAAAGCGTTACAGGCAATATCGGAAATCCCGTTGTGAACATATAGCCATCTGAGAATGAACTCGTTCCCCCGTTATTTACGGACTGGACTCTCCAATAATAGCTTGTTTCACCTTCGAAACCGCCGATTACTTTAAATGTGTCAGAAATATCTTTTTGGTACATAAAATTCTGAGTAAAATTGCTGTCATAAGAAATTTGAAGATTATACTTATCTGCATAAGCAGAGGCTTTCCAAATAAATGTAACTGAATCAGATAAAGTATTCAACTCATTTTGTGGAGCCAGCAACACTGGTATATCAGGTAAAATAACGATCGTCTTAAATTGGAATACCGTATCCGACCATAAACTGGTACCAAAACTATTTGAAGCATTCACTCTCCATGCATAGAATGTACCTGGTCTTAATCCAAAAGCTTGAACAGAAGTTGAATTCAGGACTGTATCAACTATCATCTTGTCCGTATTTATACCAAGTCCTTCTGATAGCTGGAACCTAAAACTTAGGCTCTCTGCATCTCCCTGCCAAGTAAATTCTGGGTCAAGCGCTACATTAAGCTGCTGGAAAGTCGGAGTAACCAGTACCGGCGACGAAGGAAAAGCTGTTGTAAAACTATACGTTTCCGAAGCATCACTACTACCCGCTAAACTTGAAGCAGTAACATTCCAATAATAAGTCGTTAAACCCTCGAGTCCTGTAACCTGCACTGAAGTATCAAGAACAGAACTTTCACTTCGCACAATTTCAGTGAAGGATTGATCCTTAGCAACTTTATAAGAATAAGAATCTGCATTTAGCGCATAGTGCCACACTAGGTTCATTGTATCACGTACATTGCTCGCTGTGTTTATAGGTGATACTAAAGTTGGAATATCTGGGATTACAATAGACGGCTGGAATTCAAACTTATTGCTTACACCGCTTTCATTATTGTTTTGGTCAAGCGCTGTAACTAAATAATATCCTTTATCGCTTGGAAAAGTTGCATCTACCTGAACAAAATTGTTGGATGTTATTTTAAATATATTCGAAGGATCTCCTATATCACTACCACTGAAAGCCGAATCGGTAGATCGATAAATAACATAAAATTTAATTGCCTCGTTTTGAGGGATATCCCAAGTAAGAGCAGTTGTACCTGTTCCTGTAACACGATCAAATCTTAGATTTGCAGGAGAATCCGGTGGAGTTGTATCCTTCCAATCCATAACAGGGAGTAATGCCGGATACCGATAGAGATCATTTGTTAAAGTATCGGTTATGCCGCCTAGATTATCGTCAAAATTATTGGATGTAAAATATACTTCACCTTGAATTCCATCGTTATTCCTGTTGAACCTGACCATCTTCCCAATTTGGGTTTTATCAAAAGTTGTCTGACCAACTCGATAATAAGCAAGCCCAGAATAAATATGTCTTCCGTTTCTTTGTTCTGCCCACCATGGCGCTAACTTTCCGTAATCCTGCCCACCGCCAAATTGCCAGTATAACTGAGGAGCTAAATAGTCGATTACTTGTTCATTCAGCCATGTAACTGCATCACAATAAATTGAGTTATAAACATCCCACCCATATGTTCCTTCAGGAACGCCATTTTTCCAAATACCCGGAGGGCTTTGTCCAAATTTTACGTTAGGAGCAACCGCTTGAATTTCCGCATAGATCATACGAAGAAGTTCAGTTACATTATCCCGTCTCCAATCGCCCTTATCAGTAAAGCCACGGGGATAATCAGCAAAAGTTTGGTCATCCTGTGTTGTAATCCCTTCGAGATAGAAGTAGTCATCAAAATGGATCGCATCAACATCGTACCTTGTAATAATATCGTTAATAACCGATACAATATACTCGCGAACCATCGGCAGTCCAGGGTCCAATATCTCATCACCGTTTATGTTCAACACCCAGTCGGGATGCTGCTTTGCAACGTTCATGTCATCAAGGGCAAGATTGTAACTGGCATTTCTAACTCTGTAAGGATTTATCCATGCATGCAGTTCCATCCCTCTTTTATGAGATTCCTCTATTGCAATTTCGAGCGGGTCAAAAAATGGACTCGGTGCTCTCCCCTGCAAACCAGTCAACCAGTAAGACCATGGTTCAATAGTAGATGCATACATTGCATCAGAAGCAGGACGTATCTGCATTACAACTGCATTAATATTTGCAGCTTTTAAGTAATCAATAATTTTTATTAAGTCTTCTATCTTTTTATTCGTAGGATCACTTGGACTGCTGGGCCAATCAATGTTACGAACCGTGGATAACCATGCACCCCTGAATTCTCTTTTAGGAGGATCAGATTGAGCGTAGGACTGATGAAGCAAAAATAAAGTAAGAAAAAAAAGTAAAAGTTTTTTCATTAGCTGTTTTTTAGTGAAAGAATATGCTTAATAATATTTTCTAACTGCCAAAGTTAAATTAAAATATTTTTTATTTATCTACAAGAAAAATGTTATAGTTTCTATAACATATTAATAAATATTCATTATTTTATGTTAAAACACTACCCCGATAGAGAAATGCTGTGTATTATTTAATAAACCGAACGCTTGGTAAGCATAGTCAATACTCAAACCGAATGATTCGGTAAAATCATAATTAATTCCAAATCCTAATGTTAAACCTTCTTCTGTATTGGTGAGAAATAGCGATTTATATCCAGCTCTAAATGAGATCAAGTTCAACAGATGATATTCTATTCCGACGTTTAATGATTCATCATTATCATTTGGATGCAGTGCATCAACGGCAATGGTAACTCTGTGATTTTCAATATCTAATACATCTGAAGCCAAACCAATTTTAAATGTTAAAGGAATTGGCCAGCTATCTGTATCTAGCGTTGCAAGAATTTGATCGTTATTACCGTAAATAGTTCTATCAATATCGTGCTGTACGTTAAGATCCTTACCGGAAATTCGCATATTACCGCCAAGATTGCTAATTGACGCACCAATTCTTAAACCGGCAAAATCTGATTGGAACAATACTCCTAAGTCAATGGCAATTGTGGAAGCAGAACTGTTCCAAATTCTTTGTGAGATGTATTTTACCGAACCGCCAATGGAAAACTGTTCGGTAAGAGCTTTTGCATAAGTAATTGCCATAGCCATATCGGAAGCACCAAAAGTACCGCCGGTTCCTTCAGGCTCTCTTAAAGTCGTCAATTCCATATCACCATAATCAAGACTAGTTATGCTTGCACCGAATACCCCGGCATCTCCAAGGTCAATTACAGCGCCTGCCCAATTATAATTTATATCAGCAAACCAGCGTGAATGTGCAAAGAGAGCGCCGCTGCTTTTCATATTAGCTGCGCCAGCAGGATTCCAATACAGAGATGTTACATCATTAGAAGTTGCCACGAAAGCACCACCCATTGCAATGGCACGAGGTCCAATTCCAATACTAAGGAAGGGCGCTGCAGTCGATCCGACTTTAGATTGTCCATACAGAACTGCTGATAATAATATTATAAAGTATATTGTAAATTTCCTCATCGTCATTCTCCGTTACTTTAACAAGGCAAATTTGCCGATTTTTTTTGCTCCAGTGGATGTTTCAACAGCGAAGATGTACACACCATATGCTGCATCTAAGTTTTCATCTGTTCTTAGATTCCAATAAACATCCCCGACAAAAAGATCGTTTTGATAAAGAGTTTTAACAAGATCACCGCGAACAGTAAAGATTGATATCTTAGTACCGGGCGGTACTCTTGTAAATCTTATCTCCCGTTCTCCCCTTCCGCTTGTTTGGCTGCTTAAAAGTGCAGCCTCACCAATATGAGTTACAACATATGGATTCGGAACAACTTTGATCTTATCAAGATCAGCATCAGCTTTTGTCTGATCTACACTCGCGCCTTTCATTTTAAAAACGATTTTATCAACACTGCTGAAAGGTTTAGTTGTACTAAGACTCAAAGTACCTTGAGGTTCAAGATCTTTATTAGGTTCTAAATAGGTAATATTAACTCGCCATGTTCTTACATATTGCCCATCCACATTTTCTTTGAAATATATGGAATGAACTGATGTTAATGAGCCGGATGTAAAATAAACACAGTCTATATATTGATCGGTTGTTATATTCTTAACTTTGAATGTTACATCTCTTGCCGGGAAAATATTGGACGAGATAGGAGGAAATAATGTATCAGCTACAGAGCTTCCAACAACATGATCAAAAAATTCAAGGACATAATCATACGGCATATCAATCCCGTTATATTCAGGATATTTTTCCTTAAAGAAAAACGGGAAGAAAGAATACCGCGGAGCCGGATCACTAATTATTCCTGTAAAACCAGATTTCGATGTATCCTCTTTGATCTGCCAATCATTATATATCTGCACTCTATATCCATGAATGATCCTCGTATTGCCGGTAAAAGTAGTATCTCTGTTTATAAGCGTATCGTAACCGGCAGTATAGTAATTTCCGGCAACCTCTACTGGTCTTCCATTTACTATTACGATATCTGTATTTGATGGTAATTGAATAGAATCACCAGGATCAACAATCTGAACATCATTAATTGAAGGAATAAAAACCGTGTCAGGTGTTTGCAGATCAACAATTGTGTAGTCTGTTGTATAACCTTGCAATGCAGTATCGTTAAAAGTCAATTCATATGAAAAATTATTTCGTACTTCTGTCTCATCAATAACTTCAATTTCAACATCCCCGGTTCCTCGGTAATTTTCACTTTCTACAAAGTCCTCCAAATTTGCAGATTCATAACCTGTGGGTCTTCTGCCTGGAGTAATATACCCGGTGTTGTCATCAGTTTGAATATTTCCGGAAGCTTCCCTGAAAATAAATTTAGAATTTTCCGAAGGAAATATTTCCAGCACTTCTTCACCGGCATCGTAAGCACACACAGCATAATAATATGTTACTCCGGCAACGACATTAGAATCAACAAATTTATTTATAACGCCTGTGTTATCTCCAAGATAGTAAGTTGTTCCGCCAACTTGTGTAAGCATACCTTCAGATGGATAGAAGAACCCTTTAATCGAATCAACAATATCGTACTGTGCAATAGGCTTATCGAACGACAACACGCCGAATGCATTAGTAATTGATCTTGCATCCCTAAAACCAGCATCAGTTGCTCTATAAATTTTATATCCTTGAAAATCTCTCTTCTTGGTTATGAAATCCTTTGATCTTTCAGTCGGACCGCCATCCCAATAAATAACAACCTTGCCGTCATTCTGTGAAATATGAATTTTAGGTTTTTTAGGTGGCTGTGGAAATTTATAACCTGCGTTGTAAATCTGCTGAACAATTTTCTGATTGTTTTGAATATCTTTAAGATCCTCTCCGAAAAGAATTGATGTTGAAAATCTTTCAATATTCTTAGATATAAGTGGAAAATATCCGGAAGCATAAATAAAATCACCGTCCTGTGGTTGACGGGATATCTTATCAAAACGACCTGGAGTCATTCGAGACCAAAGCAGCGAATCATTTGTCATGTCCGGTGATGCTGAGATATTAAAAAAGTTAAACGCTGTTAAACCGATCTGGTCAGATTCATCAGGGTCTGTCCTTCCAAAGTTAGGCTCGCCCTGTGTCGGTATTCCATCACCTTCTCCCGCATCCGGACCGGGATAATTATCATCATCGGGGCCTAAACCATCCTGCCCCAAATCATCAGAAGTAACATCCCAGTCTCCATCTTCATCAATGTCGTTATCACGTCTCTCGTCAATCAATAGATCATTTAATCCTGCTCCTGTAAAGTAGTTTATATATTTCAGTGGTTCTTGATTGTTCACTAATCTAGTTTGAATATGTAATGATTCATTCTCATCAATCAATCCGTCAAGATCATTATCAATACCGTCATATGCTGAACTATCCGGGATCAAGACTCCATTCTCTATTCCCTTAATATAACCTTCTCTAAATACAGAACCGTTATCAATCACAAACATTACACCAAGTGAATAAACAGTATCAGGCAGTGTTCCAAGTGTATATTTAGTTCTTGTATAAGTTTTCTCATCAATTAAAATAACTTGATCTCCTGATTTATACGTTTTCTCTAAAAAGTCAGGAACATCAAAAACAGGAGAAGTTGGATCTTGAGAATCACCATCATTATCAATACCGTCAAACGGGTTACCTGGTGATTCCAAGTATGCATATCCGACATAACCAACTTTCTGCCCCTTATTTCCTATTCCATCACTATCCCATGAATAGGTAATTGAATTCTTTGTGTCAAAAAATCCAAGGTCATCGCCGCTGTCTCCATCACCTCCAGCTAAAGTACCCACAACTGTCCCGAAGTCAGCGCGTTTAAAATTAGTCGTACCTTCATTCATAATATCAACCAGCCAAAAGATAGCATCTTCAGCTAAAAAGCTAGCCCACTGGAATCCTCTTTGCCTGAACTGCAAACCCATTCCATGTCTTAGCAGATCAGTTGAATCAGGAGCAAATAATTCGGCTTCCTGTGTTACATCGTTCACTCCGTTGAATTCATCATCGGATTGATCATCTGCCACAAAATAACTCTCTTGATCTGCCTGCATAATTCCACGACCAAAATATCCCCACCATTCAGTTTTTCCATCTGCATCAACATAATCAGTCACATCAGGAAAACCGCCAGGATCAGCCCAGCCGCCAATAGGCCATGAATCGGGTAAATGACTCATTGCAACAGATTCGCTGTTTGGATTTAAAAACCCTGGTATAGGATTGAACCCCCAGAAATATCCTTTAGTTGGATGTCGTTCTTCACCTTGTCTATTTCGCGGACCTCTTGATATGGTAACCGATTGAAGAGTCTTCTTGTTTTTATTTGTAAACTCAATACCAATCAAGGGCGTCAAATCCCCTATGTAATTGTAACCGGAACCTAAGGGCCATTCTCCTCTAATATCAGTATCAACTCTAAACCCGGCGATCTGCCCATCATTATAAAACGAAATACCGGCTCTATTACCCGTATGGTATCCTATTCTCAACAATGTTGGATCACCTTTCCCTTGAGAATAAACTGAGTTAAATACTCCAATTGAAATTATTATTAAGAATATCTTTTTAAGCATAATTAATACCTGAACTTTTAAAAATTATATGAAACACCAAATTCAATTCTTCGCGGACGAGAGAAAAATGTCGGAACCGTATACACCTCATCCAATGAATTGTAATACATTTTCGGATTGATTCTCTCTGCCTCGGTTTTAGAAATTGTATAATAAGGATCACCTGTGTCTGTAAAAACTTGTACTGCATTAGCCCAATCAAGCAGATTGAACACTCGCATAAATATTGAGAAGTAATTATTCCCTACAGGAAAATCTTTATATATCCTAATATCAATATTCAGAATTGAAGGTTTATAATCACTGTTGCGAGGATAAGCATTTTGCGTTACCCGAGTAAATTTATTTACCGCTGGAGTATATGGCTGTCCGGTAAAGAAATTAGTAATCAATGAAAATCCCCAATCTCTCGATTGAGTATAGGCAATTGAAATATTTAATGTATGAGTCTGATCCCAATCCAACGGAGCAATTATAGTTTCCGGCAGCGCTCCTCCGAGTATCGCATTTCTGGCATCGGCAGGATTAGAGGCATTTCCTTTTGTCTCAGAAAAAGTATAATCAAGATTAACTGCTAATCCTCCTCCGAATCTCTGTGAAAACTTGACAACAAAACCTTTGGAAAATCCAAAATCGGAATTTGCATATCTACTGTAACTCTGAGCGCCTCCGTACACTAAAACTTCATCCGATTGTGTACCGGTCAAGTTTCTAAAATCCTCAAAGAAAACAGTAATATCAACCGCAGAAAACTCACCCAACTGCTGTTGCAAACCAATTTCACCTTTTACTGTCTTCTGTGGCTTTAAATCAGCATTTCCAAACAGCCCTTGATTTCCCGAGCCAACACCTAACTCAAATTCCGGATTGGTATATAAATACTCGTATCTGGGTAATTGGAAAAAATGACCGTATGAAAAATGTATTACACCTCTATCTGTTATCGGGAATGCTATACCGATACGCGGACTTATTTGTGTTTTAATAGATGCATTGTTGTACCAATATGCTAATCTCTCGGCATCAGTTTTTGCATTCTCCGGTGTTTGCTCACTCGGATCAATAATACCATTACCATTTGTATCGTTGTATTGATTGATCGGTCTTAAAGGGTTCTTATAATTCGGATCTGATGGATCGGCTAGAATAACACCATTAGGATCAAAAAGGTCGAAACGCAATCCAGCATTTATTATCATATTATAAGCTTCTATCTTCACTTGCGCGTATGTTGCAAATTCAGATGGTTTGTGATCGTACATGTTATTATCAACTGAAGATATCGGCGGGATATCAACATTATATGGCTTTGTTTTTTGTCCGTTCTCATCCAGCTTATCAACAAGATTTATTTCATGATAAAAAAGTTTATTCAGTTTGTAATCAACGCCTGCTTGGAAATTTATTTGCTGTGTTATCTGTGTCGTCCAGTCTAATTTTGCAAGAAAAGTTTCAGTTCTTCTTTCGAATCTGTTTTTATTAGTACCTCCAACAGCATAACTATATGGAGGAGTTTGATGTATCGTGTTATCAACATAGTTGGTCGGATTCGCCGGGTCGCCCGTGTAAATATCTTTGAATAAATAATGCTGGTAATGTTTTGAATAATAACTAAAATTCAAAGTGTAAAAACTTTTTGTCGAGATTGCATGATTTAAATTTAGAATATGAGAAAATGCATTTTGAACTCTTTGCAAATTATTATCCGGAGTTAATCTCGCCGCATCAGTATATTCCTGGAAATCCTGCTTATCACCAAAAAAGTTATAGCTGACCTTCATACCTGAAGTGACTCGAAAGGTCAATTTCAACTGTCCGAAAAATTTCTTCCGCGGATTTAAGGAAACATATTCATTTGACCAAGTTGAATCTTTAATATGTCTATCCTTATCAAAAAACAAGTACTTTGCACCACCTGAATTTGGTGCTTCGTTAGCATAATCAGAGACTAAGAACTGCTTTCTTCCATACAGATATCCCAAATCTTGGTAATACCTTAGGTTTGTATAGAAGAATATCTTCTCTCTGATAATCGGACCGCTTATGCTTCCTTCAATATTAGCAATATTAATTGGATTTATATCGTTAATATTCCAGAACAAATCATTTTGGGAGGATATATAATCACCGGCAAAAGCCTGAATGTTGCCGCTAAATTCGTTTGCTCCGTCTTTGGTTACCAAATTAACAACACCTGAAAGAGCTTGACCGTATTCCGCATTAAAGGCACCGCTTATCACTTGCATTTCTTTAATAGCATTTTGATTAACCTCAACAACTATGCTGCCATCATACGAATCGGTTACAGGAACACCATCAATTTGATAAGCAACCTGTCCGCTTCTGCCACCTCTTACATGAATTCCCCCGCCCGGTGATATAACAATACCTGCTTGAAGCGCAAGCACGTCACCAAGATCTGTAACCGGAAGTTCTTTGATTAAATCGTCTCCGACAACAGAAGTAGATGCTGTTAGATCTTTTTGTATCATTGGTTTTGTTGCTATAACAACAACATCTTGCCCTAGTGCAACAGAAGTTTCCGTAAGAGTAAAATCAATGCTCGTTGTTAGATCAATCGACACTTTAACATTCTTTACAATTGTCGCATTATATCCGATAGCTGAAGCCTTAACTTCATAAGTTCCAGGGGGTATATTGATTATTGAATAATAGCCATCAATATCTGCCGCAGCACCTAAGTTTGATCCAATTACAATTATATTTACAAAAGGAATTGGTTCACCGTTAGCATCAGTTATCCTGCCAGCAATCTTTCCGGTAGTTGCGGCATGATTTATACTCGAAATAGATAATATAATAGTAACTAGAACGAGTAAATTTTTCCTCATAGTACCTCCCAATAATAAAAGGAATAATTTTCGCATCAATGTTGTGCAAGTTAAGTAATCAAATTTAAAAATAAAATATATTTATTTGAGAAAAGAAATTATCATAATACTTATAGCTCTATTTTTATTTTATTGATAGCATAAAATTCGTTGACAATTTTTTTTGTATTTTTAATAATTAGAATTACTCAATAGTACTCAAATGAACTTACAAAAATCAGCATTCGATAAAATAAAAAAAATTAAAACAGAGATTGAACATCTTGGTTTGAACACTACTAGCATTGAAGAGAAGCAGTATAACTTTGAATTTTCTGTAAATAGTGCACAAGACAAACTTAAGATTCAAGTTTACTTTGGCAAGAAAGGTATTAAGACAATCATCCAGGGCAATAAAGATTCAATACTATATAATGAGATTCATCCATTCCTGTTCGATCAAGAGTTGTTTGAATTCTCAAATAAAAACATTGACGAACCTGATGAATACATAGGAAGTGATGAATCGGGTAAGGGTGATGTTTTTGGTCCTTTAGTAATAGGAGCATTTTATGTAGATAAAAATATAAAAGCCGCGTTAGCAAAACTTGGAGTAAGGGATAGTAAAGAACTAACAGAAAATCAGATTAATAAAATAGCACAAAATTTAAAGAAGAATTTTCCAAATGATTATGAGATAGTCACGATCAATCCTGAAAAATATAATGAGCTTTATAAAAAATTCAAAAATCTAAATTCCATTATGACTTGGGCACATTCAAAGGCGATAAATAACTTACTGCAGAGGAAAGAATGCACAGAAGTAATAAGTGATAAGTTCAGTAATAAAGCTCTTAATATCGATCTGAACATTAACTCTAAAAAAGTAAATGTTTTACAAATTCCTAAAGCAGAAAAATATTCAGGTGTTGCCGCTGCGTCTATTATGGCTAGACATGTATTTAATAACTGGTTCTTAAAACAAAAATCTCATGGTATTTATTTACCCAAAGGTGCATCAGAAGAGGTTAACAATTTTCTTAAAAATAATCATTTCGATAAAAACTCGATTGAGTTGAATAAAATAGCAAAATTACATTTTAAGAACATAAAAAGACTCTGATAAATTGTATATTTGCATAAACACTTTGAGGAATTTATGGCAAAGAACAAAAAAATTAAACTTATAGGCATTTTAACAGGCGGTGGTGATTGCCCAGGACTTAATGCAGTAATACGCGGTGTAACCAAACCTGCATTAGACCATGGTTTGAAAGTATTGGGAATTCTTGACGGGTTTGAAGGACTCGTTACAGGCAAAGCCGTTGAATTATATGACAAGGATGTTTCGGGTATCTTATCGCAAGGCGGAACTATTTTAGGATCATCCAACAAAGGCGACCCATTCCACTGGCCGGTTGAAATTGAAGGTGAAATAAAGATCACCGATAAATCTGCTGATGCAATTAAAAATTATGACGCTTGGGGACTTGATGCACTTGTTGCAATAGGCGGTGATGGGACAATGCATATTTCAAAAAATCTGATGGAACTTGGGATGAATATTGTCGGAGTTCCTAAAACAATAGACAATGATCTTGATGCAACCGATCTTACCTTCGGACATGATTCAGCAGTGTTTGTAGTTGCCGAAGCAATTGACAGATTACGAACAACAGCATCATCACATCACCGGGTAATGGTAATTGAAGCGATGGGAAGATATGCCGGCTGGATCGCTCTTAACGGAGGATTAGCTGGAGGAGCTGATGTAATTTTATTACC
>JAADIB010000092.1 GCA_013151565.1 Chlorobiota bacterium | reverse complement strand
CTTACCGCTTCGGTTAACTGCCCGCCTTCTTCGTAACCGACGTAACCGGGAGGCGCACCAATGAGTCTTGAAACGGAAATTTTTTCCATATATTCCGACATATCAATTCTGATCATCGCGTGTTCGTCATCAAATAAAAACCCTGCAAGTGCCCGTGCAAGCTCCGTTTTACCAACGCCTGTTGTTCCTAAAAATATAAAAGAACCGATAGGCTTGCTTGCATCCTGCAGCCCGGTTCTCGATCTTCTAATTGCATTTGCAACTGCAGAAACCGCATCATCCTGTCCTATTATTCTTTTATGAAGTTCGTCTTCCAATTTAAGCAACTTTGTTTTTTCGCCTTCAAGCATTTTGCTTACAGGAATTCCCGTCCACTTTGCCACTACTTCCGCAATATCTTCGGCATCTACTTCTTCCTTTAACATCTTTTTGTCTTTCTGTACTTTGGTAAGATTCTCAGTTTCCTCTTTTAACTTCTTTTCAAGTTCCGTTATTATTCCGTACCTGATCTCAGCAACTTTTCCAAGATTACCTTCTCTTTCATATTTCTCCGCTTCGATTTTTGCATTTTCGATTTCGCTTTTCATTTCTCTAATATTCTGAATTTTTTCCTTCTCCAGTTTCCAGTGCATTCTTAGTTTGTTTCTTTTCTCTTCGTATTCGCTTAATTCTTTCGATAAATCTTTAAGTCTTTTTGAAGATGTTTCATCCTTTTCTCTTTTCAATGCTTCGCGTTCAATTTCCAACTTTTGGATCAATCTTTCTATATTATCTAACTCTTCCGGCATTGAATTTATTTCAATTCGTAATTTGGAAGCCGCTTCATCAACAAGATCAATTGCTTTGTCCGGCAAAAATCTATCGGCTATATACCTTTGAGAAAGATGAGCCGCCGCAATAATTGCCGAGTCTGTAATTCTAACACCGTGATGTACTTCGTATTTTTCTTTTAATCCTCTTAAAATAGAAACCGTATCTTCTTCCGACGGTTCACTAATAAGCACAGGTTGGAACCTTCTTTCCAATGCTTTATCTTTTTCAATGTATTTTCTGTATTCGTCGAGTGTTGTTGCACCGATAGCGTGTAGTTCACCTCTTGCAAGCGCCGGTTTTAAAATATTTGCTGCATCCATTGAGCCGGAAACTGCGCCGGCACCGACCAACGTGTGAAGCTCATCAATAAATAATATTATTTCTCCGTTTGAAGATTGTACTTCTTTTAAAACAGCTTTCATTCTTTCTTCAAACTGTCCCCTGAACTGTGTGCCTGCAACAAGAGTACCCATATCCAATGCCACAATTTGTTTTGTCTTTAAGTTTTCAGGTATATCCCCGGATACTATTCTATGAGCAATGCCTTCTGCAATAGCAGTTTTACCGACACCGGGTTCACCGATTAAAACAGGATTGTTTTTTGTTCTTCTCGATAATACCTGCAGCACTCTCCTGATCTCTTCATCTCTACCGATTACAGGGTCTAACTTCCCGTTGAGTACGGCATCGTTAAGATTCCGTCCGTATTTTTCCAAAGCTTTATAAGTGTCTTCGGGATTTTGAGATGTTACTCTTTGATTTCCTCTTACATCTTTTAATGCGCTTAAAATTATATCTCTTGATATGCCGTTATCTCTTAATAATTGTCCTGCTTTCCCTTTGTCTGCAGATAGAGCAAGCAAAATATGTTCGGTTGAAACATATTCATCTTTTAAAGCCGTTGCTTCTTCCACGGCTGCATCAAAAAGTTTTGCCGTTGCCGGTGACATTTGCTGGCTGCCGATTCCCGAACCACTAACTTTCGTTAACTTTTCAAGTAATTCATTTATTTTAATTTTTACATTATCAACATTGCCGCCTGTTTTTTGCAGAATAGAAAAAGAAATGTTCCCTTTTTCCTGTAACAATGAAGCGAGTAAATGTTCAGGTTCGATAATTTGATTGTTATAGTTCTGTGCAATTTCAATTGCCGATTGGACAATCTCTTGTGCTTTTACCGTTAACCTGTTAAAATTAAATCCCATTTTATTTACCCTTTATTCTTTTATACCTTTTGTTTTAATATACCACTCACTTGAATCCACAAGCAGCTTGTTTATATTTTTTACAAGCTGGTGGGGATCAATCAAGCTACCTTCCAATAATAACGCTGATTCAAACATTTCTTCAACTACGTTTGTTATAAATTCATCTTTTGAATTTACTTTAAATGCTGTAAGTAAATTTCTTATTAAAGCATGGTCTTTGTTTATTTCAAAAATTTTCTTTTGATTTCCAACTTCCTGATTAGTCATTCGTAATAGTTTTTGCATTTGTGCCGACATAGCATCATCAGGATTAACCAATAAAGAAGGGCTATTTGATAATCTTTTCGATTCCCTTACTTCGGTTACTTTATCACCGAGTATATCTTTTATTCTTGCAAGTAAGCTGTCAAAATGTTTTTCATCATCCTTGCTTAGTTCTTCTACCTTTTCTTTTTTCTCTTCAACATCTTTAAAATCATTTAACTTGTTTAAGTCTGTGCCGTCAACAGATTTAAATTCAAAGTCTTTATATTTTCTAATAGAATTTATTACAAATTCATCAATCGGATCATACAGGTATAAAACTTCCAAATCTTTATTCTTAAATATTTCCAAATGCGGATCAACCTCGATAGAATCCCTGCTATTACCTATCACATAATAAATTTCTTTTTGACCTTCTTTTAACCTTCCGACATAATCTTCAATTGATGTTAATCCCTTTTCGTCTTTATCATTTGATGAATTGAACCTTAATAATTTTAAGTATTTTTCCTGGTTGGTAAAATCAGCATAACCCATTTTGAAAATTCTATTATGCTCATTCCAAAACTCGGCATATTCTTCAGGTTTTTTCTCAGCTTTTTTAATAAGAAAACTTAAAATTTGTGCGGTTATATTGTTTGCTATTTTATTAAAGACAACATTTTCCTGAAGTGTTTCTCTAGAAATATTTAACGGCAGATCTTCCGAATCAACAACACCTTACACTATCCAATATACACCTTTGTAGTTACCTCTGTCACTAGCC
>JAADIB010000108.1 GCA_013151565.1 Chlorobiota bacterium | reverse complement strand
CAGCCGAACCTAATACCAGAGAGTGATAGGGATAAATGGTTCCATGGTGACGACCCGCATATTGATGATATTGATATGCTCAAAGAATATCAGGAATCTTTTCCAGTAGGCAGTAGACCTGATATTCAGTTCTGGTTCAGCTCAGGTCCTTTTTCAATTTCTCCCGGCGATACTATCCCGATCCATATTGGTATTGTCGGCGGAAGACCAAATCCTGGTCCGCTTGATGCAGAAGGATTCCCGACAAACCCGCCTGACGTGAGATTTAAAACAGTCTTTGATGCACTAGGACAAGCGGATACACTTTATAACAATAATTTCATCGGCTTCCGTCCGCCGTCTTCCCCCGTGCTTTCGGCTAAAGGAACGTTGATAGAAGATGAGAATGGTATTCCAACAGTTTACGGTGAACCAGGTAAAGTAACGCTTTATTGGGATGATTCATCTGAGGAGTCTTTCGAGATAGTTACAAAGCAAAAGGATTTTCAAGGTTATAGAATATATAAAACACAAGCTGCTGTTAACGGGCAAGGTGAACCCGAATGGGGAACTCCGATAACGGGTTACGATGGTGAAACGTTAATGGGGTACAAACCGTTTGTTCAGTACGATCTTGTTGATGAGTGGGAAGGACCTGATCCGTTAAATCCGTTTTTCAACTTAGGCGAAAACACCGGATTAAAATATACATTTGTAGATAACAATGTTGTTGATGGAGTGCGGTATAGATATACCATCACTGCTTATGATCATCCAGTGATGGATGCAAATCAGCCGGCACTTGAATCGAGCAGAGGGAATGATCCGAGATTAGTTCAGACCGTTGATGTAATTCCCGGTCTCCAACCGCAAGGATTTGTAGGGGGAAAATCTGATTCAGTTGCTTTGCATATCGAAGGAATTGCCACCGGCAGTATTGACATTCAAGTAATCAATGATATTGAAGTTACCGGACATACTTATGAATTAGTATTCAAGGATAGTAGTGAAGCTTTATCGCTGGATGTTTATGATCAGGATAAAAATGAATATGTAATACAAGATTTTAAAAACTTTTGGAGTCCAAGATCCGGCGGAGCAGTAGAACCGCGACCAATTTTTGACGGTATCGGACTTCTGATAGAAAATCATACAAAGCTTGAGCAGAATACTCAAGGGTGGGAAAATGTTATTAATGATACATCCTCTTATCAATTCTCTAAATTAACTTTTGCAACGGATTCTTCCGGTGTACCTTATGACTATATTATAGTTTTTGGTGATTCATCTTATAAATATGCCGGAGTTACTACATCTTATAAAGTACCGTTTCAAGTATTTAACTTAAACACAGATCCGAATATGGATACTCCGCTAAACCTTTTTGTGAAAAATCCTTCACTTCCATGGGTTAGCGATGAGTTCGTTTACCTGCTTGAACCGGATATTAAAAACAGAACTTGGCAGTTCACTGTAACTTGGGATAGCACCGATTCTCCGCCAAATAAAGGTGATAGGTACTTATACACAACTAAGAAACCGTTTAGATATGATGATAAGTATGAAATAACAACCGAAGCGCTTACTGTTAAAACTGATGTAACTGATCTGGCAAAAATAAAAGTTGTACCCAATCCGTATGTTGTATATAATTTAGCAGAGCAGGCAACAGAGCGTCCCGATCAATTCACTCATGAACTTCGTTTTACACATCTTCCGGAAGAATGTACTATCAAAATTTATACTTTACGCGGAGACCTGGTAAGAACTCTATATCACAGTAGTTCATCTATTGGTGAGGAACGATGGGATTTGTTGACAGACGAAAATATGGAAGTATCATATGGAGTATATATTTATACCGTTGAAACTCCCGAAGGTCAGCATCACATTGGTAAAATGGCGATAATATGGTAATCGGAAAATTTGGAATAAAAATAAATATGAAAAAGTTAATTAATTATAAGATAGTTCTAATACTGACTGTTTGTCTTATGATCTTCGTGAGTAATGGTAAGTTATTTGCCCAGGAAGGGAATACTAAAGTTGGAACAACAGCAGCTAACTTTCTCCAGTTGGAAATTGGCGCCAGAGCAATTGGACTTGGCGGCGCTTATGTTGCATTAGCAGATGATGCTACCGGACTATTTTGGAATTCTGCCGGTATTGGTTTGGTTGAAAATGGTAATGCGGTCTATCAATTCGGAAGTAGATATGCCGATATTTCACATCATTACGCCGGGTTGGTCTATTCAATTGGAAATGACGATAAAATAGGTTTGATGGTTAACTATGTTGATATTGGCGATATGGAGATCACTACGCTTACTGATCCGGAAGGGACGGGACAGTCATTCTCGGCTTCTGATCTTGCTATCGGTCTTTCATACGCTCGTCAATTGACTGATCATGTTTATGTCGGAGTGATATTTAAGTACATTCAAGAAAATATCTGGATGGAAACTGCAAGCGGTTTTGCGATAGATATGGGTGCTATTTACAAAATTGAAGAATCCGGTATCAGCGTAGGAATGAACTTAGCAAATCTTGGTCCCGACATGAGCATAAATGATGCACCTAATCTAGAATTTTATAAAGAAAAGGCTGAGAACTTTCCCGGTAGTCCGACTCCAAAATCTGCTCTGTCCACTAAAACATTTCCGCTGCCGTTAGTATTTAATATGGGAGTCGCAATGAATATTATTGGAAGAAATACGATTATACTTCCAAGCTCAGCACATGAACTGATGATAGCAATATCGGCAAATGATAGTTTTGATGCACCATTCAGAAGCAATGTCGGTTTGGAATATACTTGGCAGAATACTCTTTCGCTTCGAAGCGGTTATCATATTGGATATGACACTAAAGACCTTTCATTGGGATTCGGTTTGAATTTAAAATCATTTACTTCACTTGATATTACATTGGACTATGTCTGGAATAACTATGGAGATCTAGGAGCAATAAATGTATTCACACTTGGAATGAACTTTTAAAAATAATATGAATACAATAACCGAAAATAGTTATCCTGAATCCTCACCCTTAGCAATTGGAGTTGGTGTTTTTAT
>JAADIB010000372.1 GCA_013151565.1 Chlorobiota bacterium | reverse complement strand
TAAACACGTGGTTCAAATCAGTTTTGGTAAAACGGAAAACCAATTCGATTGTTATATGCAGATAATATTCATTTTAAATATTTAAAACTATTTCATTGTAAGTATATCTATCAATATTTCTAATTTCAATTTAGGAAGTCGATTTATGAATTCTAAAATTCAACTATTTATTTACATAATACTATTACTTGTCTTGTGTAATAACACACAAATTGCGCAAAGTTCTTTAGATCAGCATATTAGTAATTTTATTGAACCACCTATGGATTACTGGCCTCATACAAGATGGTGGTGGCCTGGTAATGCAACATCAAAGGAGAACATTACTTATGAATTGGAGCAAATGCGTTCGCATGGTATTCGCGGAGTTGAACAGATAACAATGGCACCGGTTTATGAGAAAGGTAACAGTAAGTATTTATCTGATGATTATATGGAATTGGTAAAGTATACTGTTAAAGAAGCAAAACGGTTGGGGATGGAAGTAGCATTCAATTTTGGCGGACCGGGTTGGATCATTGGCGGTGAATGGGTTGCCGATAAGGATAAATCCAGAGACATGATACCAACATTTTTAGAGATTAATGGTCCCGTAAGGTTAAACCGGAATCTGCCGAATAAATTAATTAAAACAGGACGTTCGTGGGAAGTTTATAAAGCAAAACTTTCGGGAGATGAAAAATTACTTGCCGTTGTTGCGGGGAAAATTACGGAAGGTGTAATTGATCCGAATACATTAACGATACTGACCGAAAAAGTTACGGACAATAAAATAGCTTGGGAAGTTCCGGAAGGGAAATGGAAGATAATGTGCTTCTGGCTTTCGGTTGATAAATCTAACAATGCCGTTAACCATTTTGATAAAGGTGCAATGGAACGATATTGTAATTACCTTGGAGGAAAATATAAGGATGCGGTGGGTGATGAGTTTGGTAAAACAGTTGAATCATTTTTCTGCGATAGTTTTGAACTTCCTTACCTAGCTAGCGGCATCAAATGGTCAGACGGACTTCTACAGAAATTTGAAGAGCAGAAAGGGTATGATCTTACAAAATATTTACCAGCAATTTGGTGGAGTGTTGAAGACATATCACCTAAGATAAAATATGATGTGAATCAGTTTTTAGCAGAACTTGGGCTGCACACATTTTTTGAAACCTTTATTGATTGGTGTCATGCAAACGGGGTAAAGGGAAGAATACAGCCTTATGGTTTTGAAACCGATATTCTAAAGTCTGCGGGAATGGTTGATATACCGGAAATGGAAATTACAGCCGGTGAAAAAGACCAGCATCCATGGTTTGATACGAGAATTGGACCAAAAAAGTATGTAGCTTCTGGCGCTCATATTTATGGAAAAAAAATCATTTCGGTTGAGGCTTACACATATCTGCACTGGGAAAGGTATCGTGCAACTCTCGAAGAAATTAAAATTGCATCTGATGTTTTTTTAAGATCGGGTGCTACAAAGTTTTATAACCATGGATACAGTGCAACACCAGAAAGGGATTTAGCTCCTTCGCGTCCTTTTGGAGTGGACACTCAAATAAAGCCAACAAATGTTTGGTGGAAGTATTATCCGCTTCTTGCACAGTATATCGCTCGCTGTTCTTATATTTTACGGCAGGGGGATTTTGCCCCTGACATTGCCATTTATTCTCCCTTGGCAAATCAATGGACTAAAGATGTTCTCAATGCGCGGCGGTGGACACGTGATTTTGATTGGGGGGAACTTGGTGATCTCTTGATCTCAAATGGTTATGATTTTGATTTGCTTAATGATGATGCACTTCAGAATATCGCAGAATTTGAGAATGGCAATATTAAAATCAGAAATTTTGAATATAAGGTCTTACTCATCCCCAACATTGAGGCTATGCCTCTCAATACGATAAAAAGAATTGCACAATATGTGGATAAGGGTGGTACGGTAGTTGCACTCGACCGTCTCCCGGAATTCTCCACCGGATATATAAATTATTCTGAGAATGATAAAAAAGTTAAAAAAATTGTTTCTGAAATGTTTGGAAAATTAAATGGGAACAATATTGAGCCAAAAAGATTCGGCAGAGGAAACACGCACTATCTTAAGCGGGTAATTCACAGAGAGATCTGGTGGGATCAATATAGTTCTATGCTTGATCCTTTTTTGAAGATTCTGAAAAAATATGTTCAACCGGATTTTGGAATCGACTTTGCATATGAAGAACTTCGAAAAAATAATGGCTTGACTTTTTATCATAGGAAAATTGATAATGCTGACCTCTATTTTGTTTCGAATATACAAGACCGACCTGTTTCAATGCCTATTGAATTCAGAGTGAATAACAAAAAAGTTTGGAATTGGAATCCATATAATGGTGATATAGATGAATTGTTTAATTATTCTTATACTAAAAATGGAACAAAGGTTCCAATCGATTTACAGCCATGGGAATCAACGATTATTATTTTTGATGAAAAAAGTGATACTCCACATGTTAATAAAACCAACATAAATAAAATTGTTAAAGTGTCGGATAATTCTGTGTTAGCTGAGATAGATCAGAATGGAGCATATTTCGTTAATATTGTAAATGGTGTCAGTGAGAACTATATAACAAATAAGATTAAAGATATTCCAAGTCCATTGATAATAAATGGAAACTGGAACTTGATTTTGGAAAGCGAACATTTTCAGAAGGTTGAAGAGGAGTTAAAATATCTTACATCGTGGACAGATGATAAAAAGACAAAACACTTCAGCGGTACCGGGAAGTACAATATTCAATTCCAATTACCCGGGGAATATATTAAACCGGATCTTAAACTGGAACTTGATCTCGGTAAAATTGGAAATATCGGCGAAGTATTGATCAATGGTAGAGAAGCCGGTACTGTTTGGATGAAAGGTCAAAGGTGTGATATCACAGATCTTGTGAAAAAAGGAGAGAATGAATTAACGGTCTATGTGACCAACACAAATATTAATAGGGTTTCATCGTTCAAGGAGGTTGTTCCTGTACCCGAAAATCTTGTGGAGAGATATGGAAGGGCAATTATCCCGGCATCACT
>JAADIB010000022.1 GCA_013151565.1 Chlorobiota bacterium | reverse complement strand
GTGTTTCTTTTCTCGAATCTCTTTCTTTTGCATAATACAAATGTAGCCGCAGACTTTACATCTGCGGTAATACGGTTTTATTTTTTTTGACAATTTTCGTCGACATAAAGTCGACGGCTACAATTATTTTTCTCAAAGGTTTAATAAACTTTGGAGGTTTTTTATATTGTAAAGCGGAATCGTTGGTAGCAACGAAAATTATTTTACAGAAACTTGGAGCATGATTGGAGTACTTGTTTTTATTCTACCCAATTTTCAATTTTTATATTTTTTAAACGTTTAAAATCTGCAACGTTTCTTGTAACCATTTTCATTTTGTTAGAAATCGCAGTTGCTCCAATAAGAATATCAAAGTCGCTTATAATCTTTCCTTCTTGTCTTAATAGCTTTTTCTTTTGCGAAGATTTTAATGGCATTAAAGATTGGTAAAATTGAAATTTGATTTGTAAAGTTTTCAATTACGGCTAAGTTTTTTATTGGATGCTCGCTATTCTCTGCACCATAAATCAATTCAGCGTATGTTATTTCCGAAATAGCGCAATTTTGAATGCCTACCTTCTCAATCTTTTTATCAATATTAAATTTACCTTTGAAAAGATAAATGCAAATATTTGTGTCTAACAAGTATTGCATTATAACTCTTCAATATCTCTATTGTTATAACGTGATTGTTCTATCTCTTCAATTATTTCATCGGCTGTTCTTGAATCGTGCCATGAACCATAGATCTTATTTAAATTTAATTTTGATTTTGGATTAGAATTTATTGACTTAGTTAGCTTAGCAATTAAATTTTTCTTCGAATCGATATCTAAATTTTTTAGAACACCAAAGTATTTGTCCAATGTACTATTGTTTACTACAAGATTTCCCATTTTTGTTCCCTTTTTATTGCACAATTTACACGATTTTACCTTTCCAATCAAATTAATTCTTCATAGGATATTTTATCAATAATACCACTAATATGCTTGTCAGCCTTTTTATTAGTATAGTTGGTCACAATACCAATGTAGGCACAGACCTGCCTGCCGGTAGGCAAGCTAAAAAATAATAAACATAATTAAGTAATTGTTCATATTCATTTGAACATTAATCTCAAACATTTAATTAAAATTTCGCAATAAGAATTACTTTAGTAATATTAAGCATGCGATATAGCCAGATATAAAGACATACTGTTCCCGCTCCGCGGGATGGTGTTTCTACAAGGAATCTTTCCTTTTGAATGAGATTCCCAATAAAACCTTTGGGAATGACACATCGTTTTAAGTTAAACTATGTTCCCAATAACTATTTATTGGCACCGTATTCAATGTGTAATTTCAAAGTATTATTATATTATTTTACTTGACAAATTATGGGCATTATTATATTTTTATGGTATAACGGTATAACAATAAAAATATAATATGGCAATATTGAAAAAACTTTTACTCTTTCTATTTTTACTTGCAAATATTTCAGTTATCTTTTCACAAGTTCCAGGCAAAATAGCAGGTAAAGTCTACGATTCGTCCGGTTTGCCGCTTCCAGGCGCTAATATCATGGTCGTGGGTACTTCTATCGGTGCAAGCTCCGATATTGACGGCAATTATGCAATTTTAAATATCACTCCGGGCACATATGCTGTTTCTGCTTCATTTATCGGGTATCAGAAATATATTGTTGAAAATATTAGAGTCGTTGCGGGATTTACAACCAATCTTGATTTTACTCTATCGGAAAATTCGATGGAGCTTTCAGAAACTGTTATTGTTACAGCAAAGGAACCGCTTGTTCAAAAGGATGCGCTCGGCAAAGTAACAACCATTACCCAGAAAGAGCTGCAGACGATGCCAGTAGAGAACTTAAATCAAATTCTTGCAACACAATCGAATATCTCTGTACTCTCCAATACTCCTACCGCAAAAGCGGGTTACAATATTAGAGGAATAGACGATATCAGAATGCGCGGAGGCAGAAATAATGAATTGGCTTTGATGATAGACGGTGTGAAAGTCTCAAACCCGGTCTTCGGTGGATTCGGTACACAGATAAGTACAGGGGCAATTAAGCAAATTGAGATAGAGAGCGGGGGATTCAGTGCACGGTATGGAAATGCTCTTTCAGGTGTGATAAATCTTACAACACGAGGCGGGGGCAACAAAACAAGAGGTTATTTCCAATATTACTCTTCTGATCCTTTCGGTGCAGGATTTCTTACAAACGAAAAGGGGAGAAATCAAGGGAAACAGAATTTCCAATTTACTCTTAACGGTCCAATAATTAAGAACCTTTCCTATTTCATTTCTGCCGAGAGTAATAAGAGCGCTGGAACAACTCTTAATTTTGATAATATTACTTGGGATGACTACAGGAATATCACTCTTAGTGACGGAAGTAAACTTCTTTTGCCGTCATCATCTGAAATTATAGACGGCGTAAGTCAAGGTCTTCTGCTGGATTCAATTCAAACTGGATTAGCACAGAACTGGAAAAAAGTTATTGGTCCGGACGGAAGAAAGATCAATCCGATGGATTATCTATCCGGTTGGAACGGAATGGGATGGAATAATTACTATAACGTGTTCTTCAAATTAAATTACCAATTTTCTCCAACATTCCGAGTTAGATTTTCAAACTTGATCGATCAGCGGTATACACAGTATAATAATTTCAATGCCTACTACGATTATAATATGAAAGGGCAGAATGTTCAAATAAGAAACAGTGATAAGCAAACATTGACATTCAGCCATACTCTTAGTGCAAAATCTTTTTATAATATTAACCTATCTAGGTTTTTTGAAAGAAGAAAAGTCAGAATTCTTAGGGATTATGATAGCAAGTATGCAGGTAAGTTCAATATCTTTTCCCCAGATCCCGATAACTTAAAGGAACCAGAGGAATACATACCTTATCGAAGTTCCGATGCAATTTGGGATCCGTTTGAGTCCTCCTTTTATGTAGTTGCAGATAACCGCTGGTATTCCGGGGATGTCAGCACAAACTGGGAAGGACGGCTCGATTTTACATCAAACTATGTGCCTTCCCAAACAATAGAAACCGGTGTGCAATTCAATTATATTGATCTGAATTATCATTCATATCAAAATATTTCCAGTGTTGATCCATTTCCTACTATTTATCATTACACTCCCAAGGAAGGAGCTGTTTATATTCAGAATAAATCCGAGTTAGCTCAAATTATAATTACAGCAGGTTTAAGACTTGATTACTTCGATCCTGGCGGTGAGATGTGGGCAGATCCGTTCGATCCTCTTGGAGAACAGACGGGCAGTTCAGACACTTTAAATTATAATAATATTGTAAAAGTTGAACCAAAGATAACTTTGAGTCCGCGTATTGGTATTGCATATCCGTTGACTGATGTTTCCATTCTTTCTTTTAACTTTGGACATTTTTACCAGCAAGCTAATTATAGAGACCTATACAGGGCATCCGGTGATAATCGTGAGGTTAGTTTGATAAGAGGAAACTTAATAGGTAATCCAAACTTGCTGCCTGAAAAAGCTATTCAATATGAATTGAGCCTGCAGCACCAATTTTCGGATGACTTTGCAATTAAACTGAATTTATGGGCGAAGGAGACGGTTAATCAAGTAGGCTCGGTTGTCGTACCGGCATATTCTGATCCCGGTAAAGATAATCCATTTACATATTCAGTGTTTGTAAATAATAATCTCGGTTCGGCAAAGGGATTAGAGATCAATCTTAAAAAGCGTGTGACTAATAATTGGGGCTTCACAATCGATTACTCATATTCCCATGCAAAAGTATTATTACCTACTTCATGGGACGGTTTCTGGAGCGGGAGTACCGAAAGCAGTCTGCCGAAACGGGAGACAACTGCTCCGTGGGATCAAACACATGTTATCAGAATAAACGCTCAATATAATATCCCGAATATCGGTGGTGTGTTCCAGAATATGAATTTTAATATTATCTATTACGGTGAAAGCGGACTGCCTTACACTCCGACTATGAGAAACGGGGTTATAGCTGAACCTTACTCTGCAAGATGGTCCTTTGCAAGCAGACTTGATATAAGGATAGGGAAATATTTATCATTCACAAACTGGTTAAATATGAGAGTGTTTTTAGAGGTTAAAAATTTATTTAATACGGAAACGGTTCTTTCCGGATATACATTAACAGGTTCACCAACAGATCCCGGTACTGCAAGTTATTATACAAGAAGTTCAACTTATTGGGATTCGAGGAATAACAACAATTTTGGTTTATGGCGCACTGTCAATCTTGGTTTTCAGTTTTATTTAGGCGGGGAATAAGGAATGAAATTTAACATAAAGATATTTTTAATATTTACTCTTTTCACTTCTGGTTTACTTGCACAAACTAACAGAGTGGAAGAACAGAATAACAATCAGAAGCAAGATTTAAGTAAGATAAATTCTGTTTTTGATAGGGCAGTCGGCTTTATGG
>JAADIB010000222.1 GCA_013151565.1 Chlorobiota bacterium | reverse complement strand
GATTATTTTCTGCTGGTTGTATTAGCTTGACAGATTGTGCACATCCATAAACAAACAATACAGTCGTAAATATTGCGAATGTTCTCATAAAACAAAGTTTCATTGCCGTCTTCCTCCTTTCTTGTTAACTGCCTAACGACCTGGTAACTTGCCGCCGGGCAAACTACAAGTAAAGGATACCATAACAATATAAGCAAACCAAGTGATGAAGAAAGCCCTGTAGGTTTAGGCGGTCAAGTTGAGCAGAGGGTTAGGCCTTTTGCGCTATTTGCTGGACCAACGTATTAACCCTCCCCAGGGTGGAAGGATTATCAAGGGAGGTTTGAAAGCATAGAAGAAGCTGAAATGGCAGGCAAAAAGATAGCTAAAGATGAATATAGATGGTGGCAGGTAGTCAATATTTATGCAACGTAAGTAACAACGTCTCGGACTTTCTATTAAACCTCATGCATTCTAAGGACATTCCATACACTTAGGATTTAGTATTTCCTTAATATAAAACAGAGCCAACTCAAGTTGAATTCTCTTTTCAAATGTCGGCATTAGTAAGTTTTCTATTTTATACTTCGCATCATCATCATTTTCTTCACAAAGCTGTTTGCCATATGTAGTAATGCTTAGAATTGCACGAATTATTTTTTCATCAGTTCCTATGCTAATATCTCTGCATAAAACTGATCCAGTATTATCGTATGTCGTATCATTAGGTCCAGGTAAATATTGATTTTTTTGTACAGCTACTTGTTTATCTGGGAAAAATATAGATGAACCTTTACCATCGATAATCTGTTTTGCAGTTGTTGATGGATTTGAAACTAAAGTTTGAAGGTCAATATCATTTTGCATATTTACCGTAGGAAGCCACTGCCATTCGTTATCACCTATCGGTTTGCAAATTATACTAAGTCCAATTTCGTCCCGATTAATACCAAATAACTCAGAAAGTGTAACTTGAATATTTTCAAGCAAACTAATAATTTGCTCACGTGGTTTTGTAATATCCTTAAACGGTGTTAACTTCGATTTAGTACGATTTTCTTCTGCATAACTACAAAACCTCTGCATCTTCTTTGTCGCCACGGCATTAACACTCTGTAATAGTCGTTCAAGAATAAAGTGCCCTTTATTCTTTGCTTGTTCATTATAATTATCCGCAGCAGTTTTTAAGAGCGCAAATAAAAGAGATAGAATAAACATTGGCCAAGTGATCCAATTAGCGAAGGAAGTTAAAGCTCCTTGTGCGGTTATTAACCCAACATTTTTACCAAAGAACTTTAAAAAGAGCATCCAGTGGGCTGCCAATGTAAGAATAAAAGCTGAGACAATCCATTTCTTTATAAAGTAATTATATGATTTTCGTGGAAATGTAATCCTTCTCACTTGTTTTCTCCTTCTTCAGCACTACTTATGATAGTTATGTCTGCATCCTCAATAGAATTTTTTTCCGAGATGCGATTATCCCAATCATAAATATATGCGTTAACTATCTTATTGTCTGGAGATATTCGTGAAAGTTTGTGTGGCCGTCGAAAAGGTCGAAGCATCGCTTGGAGATCTGAACTCGATTCAAATAATTTTTTAATAAATTTTGGCATATCCCCTCCTTAAATTATCCTTGTATTAACGTCGCAAATAACGTGGCGGCACGCTTTCGACAATCACTGTTATTTTGTTTTGTTAGGCTTGAATTTCCTCGAATACAGATTGAAACTCAGGCATGTTTTCTAAAAACAACTTAAATCCACCGTCCCAAATAGCAGCGTTCGAATGTCGAGAAATATACCAGTGTTCCCCACGTTTAATAACATTTTTCCTATCGAAAGCAGATATACCTAAAGTATGAAATATCTCGATACTTTTTCTAGAATAATCAAAGTCCCGACTAAACCCACTACTATAATAATCAACTAGTATAATTGGGATTGAATTTCGTTCAAGTCTTGCTTGCTTTAACCAAGAATTAAGATGCAGATCTCCATATCCAGATCCTACTATTATTATTTGGTCGCAACTCATCAAATCTTGAGCTAATCCTGCATAGTAATAATTTAGTGGGGAAGATTGAATTCTCGATAATTTATCAAGTCCTGTTAATATGGCACTTCTCTCAACAGTGCTACCATCCATGCGGCGCTCTGCTGTCCCATTAAACGCTGAATATTTTAAAGCTTCTGCACGGTCATCAAACCAAGCAATTTCTCCAATATCAAAGTTTTTTCCATGAGGAAAACCAAAGTGAATAGAGCCGTGTAAATGAAATAAGGAATTTGTATCCCATCCCTTCCTCCAAAAATATTTTGGATTAAATTTAACTGCATTCCCCTCATCAAACCCCGTATAAAAATCAGGACTAGCTTGAAGAGGGAAGTCATCATAATTAGTTGTATACGCTCTTAATACTCCCTGTTTCTTTAATAGCTTTAAAAACATAGAAAAAGGATCTAGAGAAATTACTGGCGCAGCACATACATCAGATATTGTGTTATATATTGCTTTTATAATAGTTTGCTCTAAAGTACGCAGTGAATCAGGTGAAATTTCGTCCTTGCTAGAAATAAATGGTTGAAGTAAAAACTTATATTCATCAACGGCTCCTTCAGTGTGAGGAACAAATTGAAGGAGTTCATGAACACAATGGTAAATATTTTCGAAATTAACTGCTTCATCTGAACTCAAATATTTACTCAATTTTAGCTTAATTTCTTGATAGACATTATCTACTTTTCTATACTCTGCCCATTCATCTAGTTTTATATAATTTTCAATTTTTTCACTCATTAAGGACGTACTTGGTGCGCCAAACTCAATTGAAGCACCTGCCCCAAAAAGTAAAAATGTTCTCTTCATATTCTATTCATGTCCAATATTAAAGCTCCATAAAAGAGGTTAAGTTATATCTCATATGAGCCTAACGTCGCAAATAACTGGTTTTTTGTGGAGCGTAGCGTAACAAAATGTCCATGTTAATTTGCCTTGTTGGACGAAGCCGCTACGCGGAAAAAACATCATGCACCAGAGATGTTGTGTTGTTAAATTAGTCAGAATCTGTTTATATTACGGT
>JAADIB010000019.1 GCA_013151565.1 Chlorobiota bacterium | reverse complement strand
CTTAAAAAATCATAGTTATCATAATGATCTGTGTTCCAATAAAAATATATGAATATAGTACTAGCTTCGGAGTTAACTGGATAATCATATTTATTTTTAATAAATTTTTTAGCGGTTGCTTTACTCAAAGATTTCCTTAGAAGATATTTTAGCAAAAGTAAACTGGGTTATAAAAAACAATTATCTAAACATTGAATATGATCATCGTTTACCACTTTTAGTTTTTTCCGAGAAAGGTTGGGAAATAGAAAAAAATACATATTCAACAGAATTACTTGATGAATTTAATGGAATGATTAAAAGTGGAGTGGATTATGATATGAATTATTTGAAAGATAGAAATAGAAGTTTAATATTATTATTACTAGATAAAGTTGAAGCAACAAAGGATAGGAAATATATTCCAATATTAGAATCGTGGAAGGAAATAGAATATAAAAAAGTACAGAGAAGAATAACCCAAGTAATCAATAGTATTTTGCAAAATGCAATATAACCAGCAAATCTCGCAAGGAGTACTTCGGACAACTGAGGGTTTTAAGTTTTTCAAGTAGCTTATCCGTCGTGGCGGATTGCTGTTTCAGTGTAGTGCAGTAATTTAAGTTTGGTCGCAGTGCTTGCCTAACGGAAAAATAAGCACGGCTTATAAATAATGAATTCGTTTCCACCTACGATATAAAACAGTTTCGGTGAACAAGATTTATTTAAATTGTAATGTTGCTTCGTGTGTTTTTTATTATTTTTATATGAAAATAAATTGAGGTTTTTTATGGAAAGAATACCATTATCCCAATGGGACACAATTTTTAAAAGTATGGTTGATAAAATTGATGAAGGCATTTTGATTGTTGATGCTAATCAAAAAGGAATGCCTATAATTTTCGCCAACAAAGGTTTTTATAAAATTACAGGTTATGAACCAAATGAAGTTATTGGTAATAACCCCAAGTTTTTGAAAGGGCCTGAAACTAACAATAAAGCTGCGAATATGGTTAGGGACTGTATAAGAAACAAAAAGAATGGCTCTATTAATGTTCTGAATTACAAGAAGGACGGTACTACATTTTGGAATCACTTTTCGATTTCTCCTATCAAAGATAATCTTGGAAATGTAACATATTGGATTGGAATTCAAAGGGATATTACAAAAATTGTTGAGATAATCGAAAGTAAATCTAAAAAGCATTCAATGACCGTAACTATTCACACTATGAATGATATTCTTAATAATTTCTTGAATTCTCTCTTCTTTTTTAGACAACATTTGGAAGATTGTGCCGGCTCAGATATTAAAATACTGGATGAATTTGATGATGCTTATAATAATTTTAAGAATGAATTTATACGATTGAGTAATATTGAAAAATTCAAAGAGAAGAAACTAGGTGATGATTTTTCGGTTCTAGACTTAGAATAATTTGTTATTACTATTTCTGGTGCATAACAATGTACTGTGTTAAAAATCAATTAAAAAAAGAAGGAAAAAGTCGAAGAATGAAAAGAATAAAACATGCGTATGTTTTATTTCTATAAATACGGGTTATAATTTTGGATATATTCTGAACCGTTTTCCGACAAAGAAAAAATAAGTATAGTAATTTTGTGGCAACGGCAAATCTCCAGAGGTGTACTTTAGACAACCTGACCCCGCCATTAACAGTCATATCAATAGACGAAAAATAGTTTTTTGTATAATTTGTACATAGCGGAAAAATATTTAAATCACGTCTTCCCTTTATTCAAGAATAATATTCTTTATTTTAGCAATATAAGTTTTAGTTTTATTGAAAGATTTTAACTAAGGGATTGTGATGTCAAATAGCAAATTACTTGAACAACTTAGTGGATTAAGGCAATCTATTCTTAAAGGGAAAGCTGCTTTAGAGACAGAAGAGGTTGAAGAACTATCAAACGATTTCAGCGGAGTTTTTGAAAATACTGTAAACCGCAAAAAATTACTCACGGAAGAAGAAAACTCAGAATTACTTTTAGCCATACTAAAAGCTATTCCTTCATCACAATTAGCGGATAAACTGCTTGAAGATCTGGATGCCGAAAGTTTATATCAATTCTGTAAGTTGCTGATAACTGCTTCAGGCAAGAATGAGCTGGTTATCAACGAGATAACTCACGAACTGCTGAATTTAATACGCAACACAAATTGGCTTAAGAAAATTTCAGCGGACGAAAAATGGCATACAATTATTCATGATCTGATAAAAAGCAGCAATTATACATTCGGACGATTGTTCAAACAGCGGGTACGGGATTACTCTGAAAAACCTCTGTTCAAAGTTATTCAAGGCAGCAGGTTTGAGGAATACTCATGGAATAGAGTTAATAAAATTGTCGAACAATATTCATCAAGTTTGAAATCGTTAATAAATGATTATAAAACCGATGAAACGCATGTCGCTTTTCTCATGGAAAACAGTATCGAGATGGCTTCTCTCGATCTGGCTTGCTTAACTTCGGGTATAAAGAATGTGATGATACCGGCTAATTCTGTTCCGGCGCATATCTCCTTTATTTTGAACCAAACTAAAGTTCCAATTATAATTGCATCTGATGAAAAACAGCTTGCAAGGATAAAGTCGGTGAAAAATGAAGTTCCGCATCTTAAGCTTGTGGTTCTTGTGAAAGGGAAGAGTATTGAAAATTGGGTTATTCCGTTTGAAAAGTTTTTAAGCAGAACTGGCAAGAATGAAGCCGAAAGCAAAATTGAGCCGGTCAATATTGATGATCTCACAACGATAATGTACACATCCGGTACAACCGGCGATCCGAAGGGGATCATGTTTTCCCAGATGAACATTGTGTATAAACGTTTCTGCAGAGCGCTTGCATTACCGAAAATTTCTGATAAAGACCGCTGCCTTGCTTTCCTTCCGCTCTTCCACACCTTCGGTCGATTTCTGGAGCTTACAGGTTCAGTTTTCTGGGGGGCAGAATACTGCTTCATGGAAAACCCTTCTGTTGAAACGATGATAGCTAATATGAATCTGGTTAAGCCGACTATTTTTATTTCGATTCCTAAAAAGTGGCTGCAGATATTTGAGGCG
>JAADIB010000374.1 GCA_013151565.1 Chlorobiota bacterium | reverse complement strand
CAAATAATCACATCCGGTTGCAGTCTTATCAGCATATTTATTTTTTCCAAACTACTATGAGTTAATAATTTTACTGTTTCCCGACCTCTAATAGAACCGCTTTCAATTGTGATCAACTGCATACTCTCGGTATAATCTAGTCTCGGTGATATCCTATTACCGAAAACCGGTATTGCAATTGTCTTCATAATCAAAATTCTTTTTTATTCCTAAAGTAAAATGCAACTTGCGAGCCAATATTAATTATTTGATTTTGATCTTAAATCGTAGGTTTTTGGATATCGAATAATTACAAGCGTTGCAGTAGTGCAACTGTGATGCTGCAACTGTTTCACTTATGATACTTTATAAAAGTAAAGTAAGAAGGGATTTTTACAAAAGGTTGTTTACTGGTTGTTTTTCTTATCGATTAAACCGTACTTCTGCATTTTTCTCCAGAGAGTTGTGCGATGAAGACGAAGTTCTTCGGCGGTTTTTAGTTTATTCCAATTATGTTTTTCAAGTGTTTCCATTAAAATTTTACATTCGGAATCTTCAATTGGTTTTGGATCCAGATTGAGGTTATGATTCTTCCTCTGCTCTTGAATTTCAAGAGGAAGATGCCTGAATTTGATCTGATCATCGGAGCACATAACAAAAGCATGTTCAATAATATTTTCAAGTTCTCTAACGTTCCCCGGGAAATCATAATACATGAGCGTTTCCAAAACTTTATTGGAAACTCCCGTAATCAGTTTATCGGTTTTATGATTGAACTTCTCGACAAAATGATTTATCAGTAGCGGAATGTCGTCCCGTCTTTCAGCAAGTGAAGGTAGTTCGATCTTTACAACGTCCAATCTGAAATAGAGATCATCTCTGAATTCATTTTTTTGCACAAGCTTCATCAAATTCTTTTTCGTAGCGGAGATCACTCTTACATTTGCTTTAATAGATTCCGTAGCACCAAGCGGTTCATATTCTTTTTCTTGTAAAACTCTAAGCAACTTTACCTGCGTTGCCGGTGACAAGCTATCGACTTCATCTAAAAAGATAGTGCCTCCTTCCGCCAGTGCAAACCTTCCGGGTTTATCTTTTTTAGCATCTGTAAATGCTCCCTGCACATAACCGAATAATTCTGACTCAAGCAAACTATCGGGTAAAGCGCTGCAGTTGATCGGGATAAATGGTCCGTTCTTTCTAAAACTTAAATTATGGATTGCACGAGCAAAAAGTTCCTTACCAGATCCGCTCGGTCCTTGAATTAGAACGGTACTCTCACTCTCAGCAATATTCGGAAGAATACTGAAGATATCCAGTATCTTATGGTTCTTTGAAATTATATCTTCAAAAGTATAATTCTGTTTTAACTCTTTACGCAAAGATTCAATGGCAGATAGATCTCTGAACGTCTCAACTCCTCCAACCACATTTCCATTTTCATCTTTTAGCGGTGAAGCGCTAACCATTATCGGAATTTGCTTTCTATCAGGACGAAGAATATTAATATGGTTTACTCTTCTTTCCTTGCCCTTATTGATAGCGTACATGATTGTACAGTCTTTTTCACAGATGTTCGCTCTTAGAACTTCGAAGCAGAAATGCCCAACAGCTTCTTCTTGTTTAACCCCTGTAATCTTCTCGGCAGCTTTATTAAAAAAAGTTATTTTGAGATCTCTGCTCGTTGTAAAAACACCATCAGCAATACAGTTTAAAATTTCATTAGCATTTGACTGAGTAAGTGATTTACATCTTTTTAGAGTCATTACAATCTCAACCGAGAATTTATTAAATTTGCATATGTAAAATAATTAATTACTCAATAAAAACTAAAGAATTGATAACATTTTAAATGGATATATAGGTTTTAAAAAGGTAATGTAAATGAGTTGGGACTGTCCGCACTTAGATAAAGACATTTGTAAACTGAATGGGATACAATGCACACCCACAAAGGGGAATTGTGTTCTGCGCGGAAAAGTTGAATTTATGACTTCTTCCAAACCGCCGTGGGAAAAGGAGAAGAAAAAGTCCGATCCGAAAAAAAGATTCAGAACTATCTAACCGATAATATTAAATCCAGTATATGACTGCAACACTTTTGGAACTATGACCTTTCCTTCCGGCGTTTGATAATTTTCTAAAATAGAAACCATCAACCGACTTGTTGCAAGACCTGAGCCATTTAGAGTGTGAATAAAATCCAACTTTTTATCTTCATCTTTTCTATAACGAATATTTGCGCGTCTTGCCTGGAAATTTTCAAAGTTACTGCATGACGAAGCTTCAAGCCATTTCTTCTCTGCCGGCGACCATGTTTCTATGTCGTAACATTTTGCCGCTGCAAAACTTAGATCACCGGTACAGAGTTCAAGAACTCTGTATGGAATTTTTAATTCATGCAGAATATCTTCAACATCGCTTACTAAATTGTTTAACTCATCATAAGAAGTTTCCGGTTTAACAAATTTTACCATTTCCACTTTGTTAAACTGATGAACGCGTAAAAATCCTTTCGACTCTTTCCCGTATGAACCTGCTTCACGTCTGAAACATGGAGTATAACCGGTATAATTGATCGGCAATTCAGATTCACTTAAAACTTCACTTCTGTGCATGTTCGTTATTGGAACTTCCGCCGTTGGAATTGCATAGAGATCATCTTTTTCAACGTGATACATATCATCCTGCATCTTCGGTAATTGCCCGGTTCCGCGCATAGAATCTCTGTTAACCAATAGCGGCGGGATGATCTCAGTATATCCGTGTTTGTCCAGATGATAATCAAGCATAAAATTAATTAAAGCCCTTTCCAGCCGAGCGCCTTTGCCGATATAAACAGGGAAACCGGAACCGCTTATTTTTGCTCCGCGTTCAAAATCAAGAATGTTGAATTTTTTACCAAGTTCAATATGATCAAGAATCGGTTCTTCATTTTCAAATAAAAAACCTTCAGGCAGCCATTGTTTTACTTCCACATTGCTTGTTTCATCTTTACCAACTTTACCAACCGGCACGGAAGAGTGTGGAAGATTTGGAACCCAGAGCAGAAGTTCTTTCAGTTTTTCATCAACTGAACGAAGCTGTTCATCCAACTGTTTAATATCTTCTGAGACTTGTTTCATCTCTGCAACAATATCATCAGCATTTTCACCGGCTTTTTTCAATCTGCCGACTTCCTGTGATACCTTGTTACGCTTTGCTTTTAATTCCTCAACTGTTACAAGCAGTTTACGTCTCTCTCTATCCGCTTCAAGAATTTCATCAACGGTATCTTTCTCATTCTTATTAAGAATACCTTGCTTAACAATTTTCGGATTCTCTCTAATAAATTTTATGTCTAACATTTCATTCTCCTAATAGGACACAGATTAAATATTGTGTTTTTGTTTTGTCATGATTTTTGCATTCTTAGTGCAAAAATCATGACAAAACTATATTATTTATATTTTCAACTCTCCGGGTTAAAACCCGGAGTTAATCTTATTTCTTATATATGTAATAAATCCGTGTTAATCAGTTTAATCCGTTTCATCTGTGTTCTATTCTATCTAACCACTATGTTATAAATTTTATTTTTTATATAAATCTCTTTAACAATCGCTTTGCCTTCAGTATGATGTTGAACTTTTTCGTTTTCCCATGCGGCTTCTTTCACAATAGATTCATCGCTATCAGCCGGTAATTCAAGTTTAGCTCTGATCTTTCCGTTTAACTTGCACAATTATTGTAACAGTATCTTGTACTAAAGCCGATTCGTCAGCTTCATACCAATTGGGATTTTGGAAGATAGAATTTTCCCTACCTAAAATATCCCAGCACTCTTCAGCAAGATGCGGTGCAAGCGGAGCAAGCATTGCAGCAAATCTTTCCAACGAATAAAGTTTTATTTCATCGGAACATTTATCCAGTTCCTTAAGTGTGTTTATCAACTCCATCAATGCTGCAACAGTTGTGTTGAATCTGAAATACTCCAACTCAACTTCAATCTTTGCAATTGATTCGTTTACCTTTCTGTAAATACTTTTCTCCGTATCGGAAAGTTTATCCAAGTCATATTTGTTTTTTGCATTGCTGTTTTTTGCTAATCCTTTATTCGAGTTAAATAGCACATAAACTTTCTGGACAAATCTATCCACCCCGACAATCCCCTTGTCGCTCCAGTCGCCGCCAAGTTCATACGGACCCATATAAACATCAAATACATTCTGAAAACATCCGAGCCGTACTCCTTTATAAAACTATCAGGATTTACAACATTCCCTTTGGACTTAGACATCTTAGCGCCTTGATTTGTAATTGTGCCTTGATGGATCAATCTCTGGAAAGGTTCATCGGAATTAACTAAGCCGATGTCATGTAAAAACTTGTGGACGAATCTTGCATAGAGCAAGTGCATTGTTGCGTGTTCCGCTCCTCCCACATACATCCCAACCGGAGTCCAGTCGTTTGCCAATTTTGTATCGAACATTGCATCGGAAACAGTTGGATCGAGATAGCGCAAATAATACCACGACGAATCAACAAACGTATCCATAGTATCAGCATCACGATGAGC
>JAADIB010000438.1 GCA_013151565.1 Chlorobiota bacterium | reverse complement strand
TCAATATGCGCACGGCACAGGCCAATTCTTTTGTGCAAAAAAGATACTTGGCTTTATATTGCTACAATCAGTTCTTTTCCTTTGTAACGTCGTGCATCACCAGTGGCGCCAATGACCGTGCCGCGTCAGCGCCGCAGACGTTCTCGCCATCTGGTGCATGCAATTGTTAAGCATTTTATTTCTTTATTAATACGTCGAAATTATTAGCTATTTCTTCTAAATTTTTTCTGTCTTTATCAGAAATGAATACCTTAGGCATTTTGACCAAACCAACTTCTTTAAAATAACTCTGTGCGAAAGAATCAGAAGGCTGTTTGTCGAAGGCGATATTTTGATAGTAGGCTTTAAGCACGGACTTGAATTCGTCAGGCTTTATATTTTCAAGACGGGATAAACTTGTAGAAAAATATTCGTTCACCTCTGCTGGAAGAGATGGCAAGAATAGAACCATAAAGCTAACTGACAACCCTTCCTCTGGCACACTTCCTTTAAATGCCCATTGATAAATCTCATTATTTTTCTTTGCTGAATCGGGATGGGTGGTTTCCCAAAAAGTCGGCCTGGAGAAATGAGGAGCCTTATCTCCTAATTCTGCAATAAAATTTTGCCGTTCAAGTTCCCTATAAAAATCTGCACAGTCAAGTTGAAAAACAGCCTCTTCGATAGAACCGGCCCATGTGTATGCTGTTTTCGTTATGTAACCGAAGTTATAACTTATGGCTGGAAACAGTTTGTCTATAGCTCTAAACTTTCTTCCTTGTTCGTCAAAATTTCGAAAAATCGAATTTGCAGATGAAACCCCCATCAACATTCTGTAAGTGACAACAACCTCTTTCGCCTCTGCAGATTTAAATTCGTCCTGCCAGGCAAATACTTTTTTGAATAAGCCTCTTGGGTCAAATTCTTTTTCGATTAGACCTTCCTTTATTTCTGTTTTGATTTCCCTGCCACCACTCACAACTTTGAAGTTTAGGTTTTCTAAAACATATTTTTCATCACCAAACCCTTGAAGGTCTAGAAAAGGAAAACCCATTTGCAAAGTTACTGTATCGTTGGTTGTGTTTTTTAAATAAAATTTGGCGGTAACATTAGCCCAGGGAATAAAGGGGACACCAAAGCGCCCGCTGTTTTGATCAACTGACAACTTGATATCCACTTTCTCTCTGACTAATTGAATTTGATCATTTTTTATTGGGATAACTTGGTTGCCAGAGCCATAAAATACGCCAGTATTCGCAATGCTGGTATTGGCAAGAAAAACACAGAAAAATAAAAAGATGAAGGCGATTATTGATTTCAAGATTGTTCCTTTATTTGTGATGCTTAACGTCGCAAATCACCGGCAGCCAAAAGCTGCATAGCGAGGCACGAGCGGCGCAGCTTTTGGCTGTCCGAGTGCATTTGCCTTGTTATGCAATTCAATTTAAACAATCTCACTCGTGACATATCGTGATACCAATGAAGTTAAGTTTCCATTCTTTCTCTCCAATTCTTTTCGATGCTCAACAAGTTCCAGAAAGATTGGAACTGGAGAGTTGTAACAGCCATTTCCTTCATAAATAACTGCTGCTAATCCAATAATTGATTCACCGTCACCAGCTTCCGTTCTAAATGCTTCAATTTTTGAATTAAGTAACTCTTCCCATTGCTTTATAAGGCTTTTTAACAAAGCACGGTTTTTCTCGTGAATTGAGCTTATTGAAGCAATATATTCACGCAAAAGTGGTTTAATATCATGTTTATCACCAATTTCACGTAGCTCATTTAATACTGTTTTTTTGAACTTTCCATCTTCATCTAATTTTTCTACATCAAGATATGGGGTAATCGAGAACAACAACTTACTTTGCCCCTCTTCCTCAACCCTTTTTGAGTTATACGTACACCTTTGAATTGGGAACCCACGGTGTTGTACATAATTTCTCAAAGCCTCCATTACTCTGTAACCTAAGGATGTATCGTATTCATGCGATGTATTAGATTTGATTTCTTGTTTTTTAGATCCATCACCATTAAAGATATTACTTATGTGGTGACTACTATGGTCAATGTACAGCCGACACGCACTTAAAAGGTTAATTATCCTTCTATTTACCGAATTAATCTCGTTCTGAAACTTGCTGTAATTGAGATTCCTAAATAGCATTTGATGTGTTGAGAGTTGTAATAATTCCATTTCATACTCATAAAAGTCCTCTAAAACAATATCAAATTTCTCTTCAAGAAATAGTGACTCTACCAATCCTTCTTTGGCAATCTGAATGTCCTGGTATTCTTTTTCAGTGATTGGGGTAAATGTCTGACTACCCAATACTTGTCTTACGATGCGGTATTCCATTTTATTTTCTTGCATAACGACTGCCTAACCTGGCCCGGGCACAGCTTGTGGCAGGCGTAAAGTTTAAAGAAAAACCGCCGAGGTTTACCGGGTCAGGTTGAGGCATTTGTTATCGCCAGATACCTTTTCAATGCCAAGTTATTGAAAGTATATCATGTTTTTGTGGTGTTTTTTAGTCTTGCCTGTCAATAGGTTTACATAGTATGCAAGAATGTCCCTAAAGTTCTCGTTCCTGTACTCCTTTAGTCTTAAAAAGTGTGTATGTATAAGGAGGCCAAGCTCCTTTGGCTCCATGACTAAGCACAAGTTGTAATATTAAGTCCTGGCAACCTTGCAAACCTGAGAATGGAAATATTAAATTAACTTGATATGTAGACGGTTGAACTTGTACAAGTCTCATATTGTTCTTTGGAGCAATAAATAATAGCCCTTGAATAGGACGATTCTCGTCAAAATGATAATTTAAACACACATCTCGTTTCCTTATTTTCTCCTTTGCAATGGATGAATAATTCTGTGGATGCCGAAATAAAGCAAGGCATAGCTCTTGTTGTTGGGTTAATTCCCTTAGAGAATCTCGAAATAAGCGGTCACCTGCTGAATTTATAGCTCCAGAGGCGTGAAAAGAAACTTTAGAACTTTTAAGTATCGCTGAGTCTTTTACAATTTCACCCTCTGAGTATTTTATAGTTGTGCTTTCATGCCCTACTGGCTTTGATCCTTGCC
>JAADIB010000106.1 GCA_013151565.1 Chlorobiota bacterium | reverse complement strand
AAGGACCCGGTATTTCCACAACCGGATTACCTGCAGCCAGTACTTCTGTGCTTTCTTCGGGTGCAGTTTTAGCACAAGAAATTGGGAATGACCTATATGGGACTGTTCTTGACAGAGATATTATTCTTCACTTCAGTTCACGCGGCGGTGAAGTACCGAAACCCGATGTGGTCTCTCCAGGCGCTGCAACTTCAACAGTTCCGAACTTCGCAGGAGGTGATAGATTTTGGGGAACAAGTATGGCTTCGCCTTATTCAGCCGGGGTATTGTCGCTGTTACTCAGCGCTGCGAAGGTTGAATTCCCGGATGTAAAAATTCCTTCGCGATTATTATACAAAGTGCTTAGAGAAAGCGCCGTACCAATGGAAGGTTATGTAAAAATAGATCAAGGCGGCGGTTTGATAAATGTTGTTAACGCTTTTGAATTACTGAAAAAATATATTGCTGCCGGTGAAATTTCAAAGTTTGAAACTTATACTATCAGCGCTTTTGCTCCTAATATGCCCGATGAAATTTCATCAAGCATGTATGGAAACGGTTCATACCTAACCGGCGATGAGAATTTTTCTTTCTCCGTTATAAAGGATGACAATAATACAACAAATAAGTTTTACAGATTATTCAATTTGAAAAGTGACAGCGACTGGCTTATTCCGATCTCAAAACAAGCTAGGATCAGGAATGATCATTCGGCAACAATCAATTACCGGTTGGATAAATCGAAAATGACTGATTTCGGGATGTACAACGGAACGATAACCGCTTACGACAGCAAAACCAATACCCCTGCATTTGAAATGATGGCAACCGTTGTTCTTCCGTATCAATTCACAAGTGAGAATAATTACTCTCTCACATGGAAAGATGTAACCGTCAGTCAGGGAATGCATAAAAGATATTTCCTGGAAGTGCCTCCGGGTGCATCGTCAATGAGAATAAAATTAAGTTCCGGCTCGGATCAGTATACTGTCTGCCGAATGTATCTGCATAAACCTGATGGCGAAAAGGTACTTTTCGGAATGCTCAATGCTGCGAATGATGATGATGACTACGAAGAATATTTTTATGGTCTTGAACCTGGTGTGTATGAATATGTTGTTTTAGGTCAGTTTACAGCAAAGGAAGCTTCAACTTATGATCTTAATATTGAGTTCAAAAGCATCGACAGAATGAAAGACAAAGTCCTCGATTATGAAGAAAAGTCAATTAACATAGTTAATACATTTAATAAAGTAGATTCATATCTTTTAAGCGGAAAGATACTTGGATATCAAAGAGACTTTTCAGTTTTCTTGGATAGTGTAGAAACTTATGATATACCTTTTACACTGAAGAGAGAAGAGACGGCAAAAAAATTCGACATTAAAATTTCCAAAACAGATTTCGACAAAGTAACGGATTTTGCAGTTTTGATATATGACGAAGACGGGAAAGCATTATCATCTGACGGTCTTTCTTACAGCGAAGGTTCAATCTCTATTAAGAATACTTTTTTGGGAGATGAAACAAAACTGAAACTCACTCTTATACCAGCGTATGCAAATGAAGCCGGACAGATGAATGTTAAGATTATGGAAACTACTTATGTGAAGGAAAATGTTAGTATTAAAGTAACAAACGATTATTCCCGCAGAATAACTTTGTATCCTTCTGTACAATATAAATTATCATTAAATTACTTATATCCGAATTTCAGTATGCCGGATGATGCAGTTTATTATGGAAAGATCTATTTTAAATCACCTAATGGTGAAAAAATCGAATATGAATTACCAATTCAAATTAATAAATAGGAGTTTAAATGAGCGATAATATTGAACAGAAAGTTGCTGGTTTACCAGACAATGCTTACAGCGAATTGAAACCGGGCGAGCAGTATGTGCCAATAATGTCTCCTACTAAGAAATATCCTGAAGTAAATATTTGGTCTGTTCTCTGGGGTTTGCTTATGGCTGTGCTCTTTTCCGGCGCTGCAGCATATTTAGGTTTAAAGATAGGACAAGTTTTTGAGGCGGCAATCCCAATAGCAATTATTGCCGTGGGATTATCAACAGCATTCAAACGCAGTCAAGCATTAGGTGAAAATGTTATTATTCAATCTATCGGTTCAACTTCGGGAGCGGTTGTCGCCGGTGCAATTTTTACTATACCAGCATTATATATTCTTGATCTCGAAGTACAATTCTTCCAGGTCTTTATGGCTTCATTGTTAGGCGGGTTTCTTGGAATTCTCTTTTTAATTCCTTTCAGAAAGTATTTTGTGGCTGAAATGCACGGTAAGTTCCCCTTCCCCGAGGCAACTGCAACTACAGAAGTTTTAGTTGCAGGTGAAAAAGGCGGCGGACAAGCTAAAGTACTTGTTATGAGCGGCATTATTGGAGGTATTTACGATTTCATAATTGCAACTTTCGGCTGGTGGAGTGAAACATTTTCTACCAGAGTAATCCCATTCGGAGAACATCTTGCCGATAAATTCAAGCTGGTATTCAAAATAAATGTCGGCGCAGCAGTAATGGGACTTGGTTATATTGTCGGACTCAAATACGCCGCAATTATTGCAGCCGGTTCATTTGTATCGTGGTATGTTATTATTCCTATTTTTGCCTATTTAGGGGATGTGATCACTCAACCGATTGGAGCAAATGTAACAATGCTGATAAGCCAAATGACTCCCGAACAGATCTTTAGTAATTACGTTCGCCATATTGGTATCGGCGGAATTGCGATGGCTGGTTTAATTGGAATTATCAAATCATCAGGTATAATCAAATCTGCATTTGTACTTGGCGCTAAAGAGATATTTCAGAAGAAAGGTGACGGAAAAGACACACTTAGAACTCATCGCGATCTTTCTATGGGAATTATAGCCGGAGGAATTGTTTTTGTTGCAATAGTAGTATTCCTATTCTTTATGTTCGGTGTAGTTCATAATATTGTTTACGCTTTAGTTGGACTCGTAATAGTCTTGATCATCTCATTCTTATTTACAACAGTAGCGGCAAACGCAATTGCTATTGTGGGAACCAACCCTGTTTCCGGTATGACATTGATGACGCTTATCCTTTCATCGCTCGTGTTGGTAGCAGTCGGTTTAACAGGCGAAGCCGGAATGGTTTCAGCGTTAATAATCGGCGGTGTTGTTTGTACTGCTCTTTCGGTTGCCGGAGCATTCGTGACCGATCTTAAAATTGGTTACTGGCTCGGATCATCACCATACAAACAGGAGAGATGGAAATTTGTAGGAACGGTTGTATCGGCAGCAACAGTTGCATGGGTGATCTTGATACTAAATCAAACTTACGGATTTGTCGGCGAGGATGCTCTCGTTGCACCGCAGGCTAATGCAATGGCAGCAGTGATCCAGCCGTTGATGTCAAACCAGCCTGCACCTTGGATGATGTATGTTGCAGGTATGTTCATGGCGTTGATTTTAACTATGATAAAAATGCCCGCTCTCGCTTTTGCACTCGGTATGTATATTCCGTTAGAATTGAATACGCCAATCCTAGCCGGCGGAATAATCGCTTGGTTTGTTTCAACCAGAAGCATTGACGAAAGCCTTAACAAAGCAAGAAGAGAAAGAGGAACACTCATTGCCT
>JAADIB010000232.1 GCA_013151565.1 Chlorobiota bacterium | reverse complement strand
AAACATCAACCGATAGAATTCTTTCTTTAATTGGTTTAGCTATTTGATGTTCTGTTAAATTACTATTCTGTTCAGTCATATCAGTAATTCCGTAATTGTTTTTTCAGTAATAATAACTCACTTAATATTTCTTCTTTTTACAATTATTTTTTCAATCTCATTACCGTTAATATCTATAGCATCAATAACTGCATTATCTTTATTTATGTTTACAAGAACATAATGTTCAATCAAGCTATACTTAATGGTTTCAGGTTGTACAGCATCCATTTTATAGAGTCCTGCACCGCCACCGGCAGTGGTGATATAATGAACTCCATTTTTGAATGCATGATGATAATGATGATCGTGACCGTTGAAAAATACTTGAACATTATATCGTTCAAATATATCGCCCCAGAATTTTCTACTTTCCTCCGCTTCAGCCGCTCGACCTTTCATAACAGTATAGAGAGGCTTATGTTGAAAAACAAAAACGAATCCAGTTTCTTTATTCTGCTCAAGTACGTCTTCTAACCATTTTTTTTGATCTTCAAAATATTGTTTTTTTATAGTAAGATATTCCTCAAAATTCTTCTCCCAATAGTCGTCATTATTCTCATCTGAAAGATAATTGAAATCGATTATATTCTTTCCTTCACTATCAAGTATCACAAATAGTGCATCACCAACATTGAAGGAATAATATCTTTCATTGTTCGGTAAATTAAAATAATTGTAATAGTATGGCGAATCACTTTCGTGATTTCCCAGAACCGTGTAATATGGAGTATTGCTCATCAGAGTTCTATTTATCTTAAAGAAAGTCTCCCAATCGCTCAGCACTCTTCCGTCACTTACCATATCCCCTGTATTAATAATAAAAAGTGGGTTTTGCTCAATTATTCTATTTACAATTTTTGAGTGAATATCATGTCGGCTTCTAGTATCACCAAGAACGACAAATTTAAATGGCTCTTTCTCATCTGACTTAGTTTTGAAAGTTTGCTCAATACTCCCAATATTGAAACACTCAACTTTATAGTTATATGTTTCGTTTGGTTTTAATCCGACCAAAGTAACCTCATGCATGGTTGAAAGTATTTGATCTTCCTTCGCTGTCATATCTAGTTTACCGTTTACTCCATATAAAACTTTTCCATAAGTTGGATAGTAGGTTTCCCACATAATTGTAATTCCATCATCCTGTAAATTTTGAAGATATGGAGGAATAAAGAAAGCAGGATTATTTGCTAATTCGGCTTCCACACTTTTAATTGCATTATTAACAAATGAAATAGTCCCCGCTAAATCTGAGTTTTTATTTTCTTCAACAACATCTGAAACTTTATTTATAATTGACATATCTGGCGAAGGATGCTTTTCACAATAATTATCTAAACGATTAAGGCGAATGCTCATCTCATCATACGCTTTTCTTATTTGATAAGCTTCGTCAGTGATAAGTTTTGCATATCTTACATCTCCGCTTCCCCATTCATTAATTGCTTTTATTGCTATCAGATAAGTAGAATTTACAGATGCAGAATTACTTAGAATAACATTGCCATCACCGGCACGAAACTTTTGATACAGCGTTCCATTTATCCAAATTTCACCTTTATCATTTGTGTTGGCTAAAAGTCGAACAGACTTTCCTTCAACTTTAAAACCATCTATTTCTTTTGGCATGGTAATTCCCTTTCGATACCAGCCGTACTGCATATCACCGCGCCATCCATTGCCAGACTTTCTTATTTCCCAATCAGAATCATTATAATCAATTTGAGCAGCTTTATTATCGACATTCATTTTGAATTTCCAATCAGTAATGAAAATGCCGTCTTTCGGCGGTTCAATTGTAAAAGAGGAAAGGAATCGTCCATATCCAATTGGCATCCCGACCAAGCGGGCACTAAGAAAGCGGCTGCTACGTCCGCCGCATTGACTTTTCACTTGGATCGAATATTCTTTACCAACTTTTGCTGACAAAGCAAGAACACCTCTGCCGGAATATCCAATAGAAGTGAATAATTCTTTACCATCAATATAAACAACAGCAGTTGGGTCAACATGAATATGCAATATTACATCAAGTCCAGCAAGGTCTTTAGGAATTATTACATTCTGCTTGAACCACTTGACCTCATTCTTTTCACCAAATGGAATATTGAGTTTTTCACTTTTCCATATTGATGGATTATCCGCCATCACTTCTTCAATGGTCAAATCTCCCTTGTGAGAATTCCACTCAAGTATTTCAATAAAAGGATGAGGTTCAAAAGATTGTGTTATTATTTCTGACTGAGCAAGTAATTGATTACTTATCAGAAATATGAGAACTGTTATTACATTTAACACTTTTTTCATCCTATAGAATTTTGATACTTTTGCTTAGAGAGATTATTGTTATTAATTAGTTTTTCTCCTTTCAACTGTAATTTTTTCAATCTCATTACCGTTAATATCTATAGCATCAATAACTGCATCATCTTTATTTATGTTTACAAGAACATAATGTTCAATCAAGCTATACTTAACAGTTTCAGGTTGTACAGCATCTATTTTATAGAGTCCTGCACCGCCGCCGGCAGTGGTGATATAGTGAACTCCATTTTTGAATGCGTGATGATAATGATGATCGTGACCGTTGAAAAATACCTGAACATTATATCGTTCAAATATATCGCCCCAGAATTTTCGTCTTTTCTCTGTTTCAGCAACTCTTGATTTTTTAATACTATATAATGGTGCGTGTTCAAAAACAAAAATGAATCCTGCTTCTTTATTGATTTCCAATACTCTTTCTAACCACTTTTTCTGCGTGGTAAAATATTCCTTAAACTGTTCATCCCAAAATTTATCACTGTTCTCTTCGGAGATATAATCAGGCTCCGAAATATCTTCTCCCTCACTGTCAAGTACTACAAAGAGTGCGTCTCCAACATTAAAGTAATAGTACCGCTCATTGTTGGGAAGGTCAAAGAAGTCAAAGTAATATGGTGAATCTTTTTCATGATTTCCTAATACTGGGTAGTACGGAGTATGTTTCATTAACTTTTTATTTATTTTAAAAAATTCTTCCCAATC
>JAADIB010000382.1 GCA_013151565.1 Chlorobiota bacterium | reverse complement strand
TACAAATTGCAGGGGTAATTGATAAAGAAGAAGCTGAAATGCTTATCAAATGCGGAGTAGAATATCTGGGTTTTCCGCTTAGGCTGCCGGTTAACAAGGAAGATGTTTCCGATGAAACGGCGGCAGAAATTATCTCGCTATTTCCACCATCAACACACGGCGTATTAATAACCTACCTTAACAAAGCTGATGAGATAAAAACATTAAGCAATAAAATAGGAGCCAGCATTATTCAAGTGCACGGGGATATCCCAATTGATGAATTAATTAAACTCAAAAAGACATTTCCGCAAAGCGTAATTATTAAAAGTCTGATTGTAGGAAAAAACACAAACGAAGAACTCTTAGAGGTAGAAAAGAAATTAGAAAACTATGTTGATGCATTTATAACCGACACATATAATCCACAAACTGAAGCTACAGGCGCAACAGGGATAACTCACGATTGGGAGGTTAGCAGAATGTTGGTTGAACAATCAAACAAACCTGTTATACTTGCAGGCGGGTTAACTCCTGAAAATGTTTACGATGCAATTCTTCATGTTAGACCAGCTGGCGTTGATACGCATACAGGCGTTGAAGATAACTCGGGAAGAAAAGACATGTCTATGGTTTTAAGGTTTGTCAATGAGGCGAAAAGAGGATTTGAAAGGGAAAGCCAAAATGGTTTATGAGTATAAGAAAAAAAATATTTGATCTCTACTAATAAGAGAAAACCACAGCCGAAAGTTATCCATGAGTTTTTAACAAACAGCTATTGGGCAAAGGGCTGTTCATATGATGCGGTTAAAAAACGAATTAAAAACTCCTATTGTTTTGGAATTTATCACAACCAAAAGCAAGTAGGGTTTTGCAGAGTGATAAGTGATTCAATAACGTTTTCTTATCTGGCGGATGTTTTTGTTGTTGAGGAATACCGGGGACGGGGGCTTTCCAAGTGGCTTATGAAATGTGTAATGAGTCACCCCGTATTGGGCAAAACAGAATCATGGATGCTTAAAACAAAAGACGCACATGGACTATATATAAAATATGGATTTAAGGTTGTTAAAAATTCCGAAGTAATTATGGAAAAGAAAAAATAAACAGAGGAACAAAAATGTCCTATTTTCGTCTAAAAAAAACTTGATTTAGTATTCCATAAAACTTATTATAAATATTATTTTTAATTGGAAAAGAATTTGTTTAGAAAAACCATTAAAATTATAGAGCGTATAGATTTTGAGGTACTTTTCTGGCTCATAGCCCTTCTTTACCTTTCGGTGATAAACCCGTACCAAACCAAGCATTTCGAGTTCTGTCTTTTTAGTTTGGTTGGAATTGAAAACTGTCCTGGCGACGGATTAGGCAAATCGATTTCTATGATTTTCCACGGTAATATTATCGGCTCATTTAACTCACACCCCCTTGGCATTCCAGCACTAATATTGATCATTAGACGAATTTATCAATTAATAAAGATCACAACAAATAAAATTAAAACAAACAAAATGGAGGCGATCAATGACTAATGTTTTAGAGATTTTACCGGAACTAATGGGAGAAGAACAGGCGTACATAGCGGGAGTTATTAGGGAAATGGACGAAAACAAAGCAAGACAATTTGCAAACGCATATAGATCAAGACGCCGTGATCCACAAACTCTTTTGTTAACAGCTATTCTCGGATTTGTTTTAATTGCCGGAGTTCAAAGATTTCTTGTTGATCAAATAGGAATGGGAATTTTATACTTGTTAACAGGCGGGCTGTGTTTCATAGGGACCATTATCGATATGGTAAATTATAAAAAAATTGCTTTCGAATATAATATGAAACAAGCACAAGAAATTTCTCAAGTAATTATATAAATTGTTTTTATGAAAATACTGGTAGGCTCATTAAATCCTGTCAAGCTAAATGCCGTTGAAGAAGCGTTTCAAAATTACTTTGATAATCTTTCTGTTGTTGGTATTGAGACTCTGTCTGGAGTAAGTAATCAACCCATAAATGACGAAGTTTTTACCGGTGCAGAAACTCGCGCAATTACTCTTAAGAAAAAAAATGATTCCGAAGATCTTGGGGGAGACTTTTTTGTAGGAATTGAAGGAGGAATTGCAAATGTTTTTAAACGATGGTTTGCTTTCGGCGGGGTGTGTATTATTGATAGTGTGGGGAATAAAGGTTTCGGCTCATCGGCACATTTCGAACTCCCATGTGAAATAACAAATCGTTTGTTAGCTGGAGAAGAGTTAGGCGTTGTGATGGATGAAATTATGCAAGCCGAAAACACCAAGCAGAAAGGAGGGGCAATTTCTTTTTTTTCAAATGGTGTTATGAATAGGAAAGAACTATATATTCATGGAATCATTTCTGCGTTAGTTCCTTTCCATCATAAGAGTTTGTTTTTCTAAAGTTGTTTTTTGTTTGGAAAGGATCTCCCCGTAGCAAGCAGTGGTGAACTCAACTCTTGTCCGACTACGGCGGATTAAAATTTGAAATAATATCTGCTTCCAATTCCAAAGCTGAAGTCCAAAGAGGCAGTAGGTAGAAGTCTAAACGATGGGGCAATTTCTGCAAAGACATCTATGGGAAGATTTTTAGGATACCACAAAACCCCGCTTACTCCCCTTACTCCAAAAACATTAGGGTTGTTATCAGGAAAGCGGAACCGAAGACCATAACCATAGTAAACAATAAGTGTTTCTTCCGATTTAATAAGGTTGTTAACATGGTACAGGTAATCCAGATGAATACCAAGACCAGCACCTCTTCCAATAAACGAGTAACCAATTGCTAAATCAATAGCGTTGCTTTCGCTTGTCCAGTACTTTACACTTAAACCGGAAGGGTCGCCCAATATTAATCCAGCACCCAAATCTTTATCCTGCGATAGGATAGTTGAGCTTTGAAATAATAAAAAAAGCAGTATTAATGTTATAACAATTTTCATAAAAAAGAAGCCGCAAATAATTAACATCAAAAATAAAAAATTAAATGGTATTTATTTTAAGAAATAAATAGTTTAAAAATTTAGTGTACTAAATAAACATCCTTGCTTAAATATTTTCAATTAGTTAGTTTCACAAAACAACTTACCATATTATTTGAGTTAATATTTTTAATACTTCAATCAATGGAGGAATAATGGCAAAGAAAAAGAAACCTTTACCGCATAGAAGTTTTTACCAAAACGTGGAATACTTTTTTGATAAAGCAGCAAGTCATACAAAGCATCCCAAGGGATTGTTGGATCAGATCAAGTCGTGTAACAGTATTTATAAAATGAAGTTTCCCGTACGTCTAGGCGATAACAGATACGAAGTAGTTGAAGCGTATCGTGTTGAACATTCACACCACAAAAATCCAACGAAAGGCGGAATTCGATATAGCCTTGCTGTTGACCAGGACGAAGTGATGGCACTTGCTTCGCTAATGACTTATAAGTGTGCTGTTGTTAATGTTCCATTCGGCGGAGCTAAGGGAGGAATTAAGATCGACCCTAAGAGATATACTCTTCCTGAATTAGAGAGAATCACACGTCGTTATACATCGGAGCTGGTAAAGAAAAATTTTATTGGTCCGGCAGTTGATGTTCCTGCGCCTG
>JAADIB010000357.1 GCA_013151565.1 Chlorobiota bacterium | reverse complement strand
CTGATGACCGACGGTGCTAAAACTTGGGGACAGAGAACCGAGGATGGTAAATACGTGATCATTCATAACCAATCAGCTACTTCCAGGAATCGTTATCCAATGACGTCAATGACAAGTTCTGATGGGCATTTGTTTGATGACTTACTTTGTTTAAGGAATGATATTCCGTTCAGACGTTATCAAGGAATCCATAAAAGATTCGGATCGCAATATTATCGCGGAATTATTGAGGGAAACGGCAATCCTCCGGGTAATGATCTATGGATCGTTTACAGCGTGAACAAAGAGGATATCTGGATCGCTAAAATCACTGTGCCGATTAGCGGGATTGAAAACGATGAAGTAAATCAGGATTTTGAAAATGTTAATAGTGAAATGCAGCTTGATAAATGGAATCTTTATGAACCAACTTGGGCGCCGATAAGTATTGTGGAAGATCCCATTAAATCAAGTAATAAATGTTTGGAACTTCGTGATGAAGAACCTATCGATTATGCGCGCGTAGAGAGGATCTTACCTGAAAGGAAAAAATTCACACTCAGAGTTTTAAAGTAAATGCAATGCAGATTCCAATGGGCTATGCGATGGATATCGAAGTGCAGGATAAACAGGGCGTAAGACCTATGAAAATTAGATTGGATAGAGATTGGATAAGCTTTGATCATATGAAAGCAACAGTACCATTGCCTGTCCCGATCAAATTGGAGAAGTGGTATTCCTTCGATTTAACATTTGACTGCAATAGTCAAAGTTATTCAGCGAAAATTGACGGGAAGGAAATTGGTGACAAAATTCCCTTTGCCTTCAAAGTCGATGCGCTTCAAAGAATTGTTTTTAGAACCGGTCCATACAGAGGTGAGGTTCCCCCGGTAGTGTTTAACGAGGCGGTTACTAATCCTGCCGGATTGAATACGGAAGATATTCCCGGAACAGAAGATAAAGTTAAAGCAAGTATATATTTGATTGACGATGTAATAACAAAAGGTGAGTAAGATGATCAACAGAAATTATAGAGAAGGCGAACAGCTTGATGTTGCTGGGTTGAATAAAATAACAGTTTTATTGGACCGCAGCGAAACAGAATTAACAGAAGTCGGGATGAATGAATGGCGTCCTAATCTGGATGGACCGCCGCATAAACATAACGACAAAGACCAGGTATTTTATATTACCTCGGGTAAAGGAAAAGTAATTGTTTGCGGAAAAGAATTCGATACTCATCCGGGATGTGCTGTTTATGTTCCTGCGGGATGTGTCCATCAGACAATTACAACATCCGAAGAACCATTTGTTTATCTACTTCTGAATATATTTAATAATCCCGATAAGGAAGGGCACGCTTCATTTAAGGATCATATTGAAAAGGTTAAAATGATTAGGAAACAGCAGGCTGAAAGTGGTGAGACCGGCGATGATTCAGAAGGTGATATTAAGGTTGAGAAAAAGGATGTGAAATTTTTTGAAACCGTTCTTGAAGGAAAGACTTATGAATTCGGTTCCAACTCAACTGTTTTGTTGTTGGATAGAAACGAAGCAAATAACTTTGAATTAGTTGTAGTTAAATGGTCTTCTCATAACAGGGGAGCAATGGTAGCTCATTCTGAAAAAGAGCAGTCATTTTTTATTTTGAAAGGTACTGGTGAAATTACAATTGGTGATGAAACGGAAAAAGTAGTTCCTGGAAATCTGGTGTTTGTGCCGAGAGATACTCCGCATACAACAGAATCTTTTGACGAAGAATTAGTTTATCTCTGTCTAAATAGTTATCCCGTAGAACCTGAGGATGAAAGTTTCGATGCAATGTACAATCGTATAGCGCCGGAAAGAATCAAACGCTGGGAATCAGGCAGTTCTGAAGTAGGGGAATGATAACTTTTATTGAGAAAGAATAATTAATCGGATGAATAGTAAATTTAAAAATAAAGTTGCCTTATTATTATTACTTGCGTTTTTAATCGGATGCAGTGAATTCTCGCATATTTATCCCGAAGGTGATTTTAAAATATTGGTCATGTCTGATATCCATATAAAAAATAGTAAGTCGAGAGATGAGCGGCTTGCTAAAATGGTCGATAATATTAATAAAGAGAAATTTCCAGGGATCGAATTTGTCGTCACTACAGGAGATAATGCTACGAGTTTTTATGACAACTATTATCCCGATAGTCTCGTTAAAAGTTATAACCGGTTGGGAAGATTTGTAGAAATAATGAGCAAGTTGAATATTCCAAAATATTTTACTGTCGGAAATCATGAATATAAAATAGAAAGTGCTCGTGATTCCGATGCACCATATGATAAAGAAGAAATAGAAAAGCTGACTAAAATGTGGACAGATGTTACCGGGTTTCCACCGTATTATTCCTTCGTTCATAAAGGATGGAAATTCATTGTTCTCAACAGTATGAGCGGAAGATATATGGATAGGTTCTTCGATGATGATCAAATGAAATGGCTAGATCAAGAATTGAGAGACAAACTCCCCACACTCCTCTTCTTTCATCATCCGTTAACAACAGACTCATTTAGAATATGGTGTGGACTTAGTGGACTAATGGCTGTAAATAAAGAACCTGAATTTTATAGGACACTGAATGTACATAAAGATCAAATCAAAGGGATTTTTGTAGGACACGGACATAGATGGGTACACGATAAAATCTTTGGTACGATTGACGTTTACGAAACAGCGTCGTTTGGCGATGATGAATCCAGCCCATTTTACATAGTTGGATTTGATAATAAAACTCAAACAATTTCTGTTGCACAGTCTCCGGTTGAGCTTGTAAATGCAAAGGTAAATTAAAAATACACTAATTATTTGAATGTAACATAATTTTAATTGGGAGCAAAAAGTGAGAAAGAATTTTTCAATAAGCATTATTGTATTATTTTTAGAGGTAATATTGTATAATAATTCATTTACCCAATCTAATCCGTTGTCTATTCTAGATAGTAACGGAGTTCATCTTAGAGTAGCTGCCGCACAATTTCAATTACAACCCGATTTGGATGCAAATCTAAAAAAGATCAATCATTTCCTTGATTTGGCAATTAAGAAAAATGTTGATTTAATAGTTTTCCCGGAATTGGCTTTAACAGGTTATCCACCAAGGGATTATACTTCCATTAGTTATATTCACCAGGACACGACCGAAGAAGCAATGGAAATGTTACAAACTAAAGCGAAGAATTATTCTATAGCAATTTCAATAGGAGTTGGTTGGAAGGACGAAAATGGAATGTGGCGGAACAGAGCTTATTTTATCGATGATAAAGGCAAGATATTGGAATATTACGACAAGGTCCAACAGACAAGTCACGAGAGAAAATTCTTTGTCGATGGGAATAGATTACCGACTTTTGAATGGAAAGGAGTGCATTTGGGCATGTTAATTTGTATGGATATGCGTTATCCTGAACTATGGCGTCTTCTTCGTAAACAAGAAGCTGGTTTAGTTCTGCACCTACTTTCGGCTTATGGCGGCAGCACTTGGAAAACACCCGTTCTTACCGGAACAATACGCGGTCATGCAGCTAGTAATGGATATTTTATTGTAAGTTGTAATAATGCCGGACCGGCACCGATGGTTAATTCAGCAATTTATAATCCTAGGGGAATGA
>JAADIB010000389.1 GCA_013151565.1 Chlorobiota bacterium | reverse complement strand
TTTTATTTTCCAACCGATAATGGTCATGAAAAGGGGATCAAGGAAAGATTGAAAAAGTTATGGGGCAAGTTTAAGAAATATTAAGCAGAATCAAATAACTCTGAACATTTTTCCCGGAAGCTGCTGAATTACACCTTTGAATTCCAATGACAAAAGATTTACCAAACATTCCGAAGTGGAAATAGAGGTTTCATTAGCAATTAGATCTATATGTTTTGGAGTTGAATTCAAACAGTCGAATATTTTTTCTTCGAACAAACTAAGATCAATTTTCGGCTTCGGTATATTCTTTCCAACAATGGGCTGAATTTTTAAATTCAGTTCAAGCAAAATATCATCGGGATTTATTACAAGTTTTGCTTCATTCCTTTGAATCAGAATATTTGTTCCTTCACTTTCGGGTACAGCCAAGTTGCCCGGAATTGCAAAGACTTCTCTGTTCTGATCCATCGCGTAATTAGCGGTCTGCATTGCTCCTCCGTTCTTCTTTGATTCAATTACCAGAGTACCGAGCGAAATACCGGAGATGATCCTGTTCCTTCTGGGGAAATTCTGAGCATCGGGTTTAGTTCCCAATTCAAATTCACTAATGACGGCTCCGTGCTGAATTATATCGTTGAACAATGCTCTATTCTCCGGTGGATAAACAACATCCAGACCTGAACCGATAACAGCTATAGTTTTCCCGCCGGCTTTAATAGCCGAGCGATGTGCAATTGAATCAATTCCTCTAGCCAATCCGCTTACAATGGTAATATTTTGTTCTGCCAATTCTTTCGTAAATTTTGCAGCAGTCGATTTTCCATAATCGGTCGGTTTGCGTGTTCCCACTATGGCAATATTGTGAACATCTGACTCTTGCAAGCTGCCGATTGTGTATAAGATCAAAGGGGGGAAATAAATATTTCTTAATATTTTCGGGTATGAATCATCCCAGTAAGTTATTACCCTGGCATTTATTTTTTCTAATCTGTTAACTTCATCTTCTAGAGAAGCTGAGAGCGATTGAAGATTATTCTGCGAGTTAACTATTCGGGAAGCAAGATTTGAATTAAACGAATTGATCTTTTCAAAATCAATTCTATCTGCCGAGTATATTTTATCTATCGATTCGAAGTGTTGTAGTAACTTGATTATTCTTATCGGTCCGATACCCTCGATAGAGAGTAGGTTGCGAAGCTTAAGAAAATTTTGGAATTCTTGATCAGTCACATCTATTAAATTTTATTCTTCATTGATATCAATATTATCAACAATTGCAATAATCACTGTGTTAACGGGTGTGTCGCCGTTTCCTAAAATTTGTTTTACTGCATCTCCCTCTCTAGCAACAATAACCGTATCACCAATTCCCGCATCAATAAGATCTATAGCCAGAGCGTCTTTATTATTAATGAACTCACCCTCAAAGTTGACCTCTTTAACTAAAAGTAATTTGTGCCCCTTCAGATTTTTGTTCTTCTGAGTGGACACTACATTACCAATTACTTTAGCCAGGATCATATGATCTATGATTTATTTACGGATTTCTTTTTATAAAAAATTGATAGAGGAATAAAAATCAGATATGCGATCAATAGTACAATAGGGGAAAAGTTTAGAGCAATAGGATTATCCCACGGAGTAAGTGACATTAACCAATAACCGATAATTAATAACACAATACCTATCGAAAGAAAAATAATATTCTCTTTTCTCCAGTAATCTTTAAAGGGTGAAACAAATTTGGTTTTAGTAGATTTTGCTTTCTTTCTTATTTTGCTCATTTTGAACTCACATTACAAATAAATAAAAAAGCCCAGTGTTGGGGGGGAACACTGGGCAGGAACACTATTTAAAAAATTAAAGCATCTTTTAAACAGTGATAGTCAAATATAATCCATGTTAAAGAGTTTGTCAAGCACAATTATTTCTGAATTTGATAAACTATCTTTCTTATCGTATCAAACTGTAAGTATGGATACTCATCCCGCAACTTATCAATAGCGATAGTAGCACTTATTTTATCCTCCCGCATTTTTTTAAACCGACGTTTAATTTGATAATCACGAACTGATTTTTCATTTATTAAGCCTCGGCTATTCAATATTTCATATACGTTGTCACTAATTAAATCGGCCAATGGATTATTTCCCAAAGGATATTCTAGTTGAGAATTCATCTAGTACCTCATTTGCTGTTATTGGTAAATTAATATATAATACCTAGAAAAACATCGTATCAATAAATCAATTATCAATGACAATAATTGCTATTGATGAATTCAGCTGAGTTTTTTATACACTACTTTTTTATTTAAGTTCCTGAATAATGAAAAAAGTCGTTTCTATAGTCATAGAACTGCTATTATTTTACTTTGAAACAAAAAATAAATTAAGATGTATATTAATAGATGGGATTTAATTGTTTTGAAAATGCTGCAAAAAAGCACTATGCATAACAAGTCAGTGAAAAAACAAAACAAAACAATAAATATTTTCAAAATATATTTGACATAATGGATTAATAGTATTAACTTTCTTGCTCTGATTTTTTCAGATATGTTGATTTATATAATGATTTTACGATGAAAAAGTGAAATTCACCGATTTTATGACTTGACAAAGAAATAAAATACAGGTAAATTTCATGTCCGATTGAAATTATGTTCTTAAACAGAGTGAATGACTAAAGCAAAGCTTTAGTAAATGACAAAAATGATTACGCACAAATTTAAATGTTAATTTACAACGGAGAGTTTGATCCTGGCTCAGGACGAACGCTGGCGGCGTGCTTAACACATGCAAGTCAAGGAGAAAGTCCCGCTTGCGGGATAAGTAAACTGGCGCACGGGTGAGTAATGTATAAGTAATCTACCTATGGGTTTGGGATAACTTCGAGAAATCGGGGCTAATACCAAATAATGCAGCGGCACCGCATGGTGATGTTGTTAAAGTGATTTATTACGCCTGTAGATGAGCTTGTATCCGATTAGTTTGTTGGTAAGGTAATGGCTTACCAAGACTACGATCGGTAGCTGGTCTGAGAGGATGATCAGCCACACTGGAACTGAGACACGGTCCAGACTCCTACGGGAGGCAGCAGTGAGGAATATTGGGCAATGGACGAAAGTCTGACCCAGCAACGCCGCGTGAAGGATGAAGGTCGTAAGATCGTAAACTTCTTTTTTTGGGGAAGAAAAAGTAGGTTTGTAGCCTATATTGACTGTACCCATAGAATAAGCCCCGGCTAACTACGTGCCAGCAGCCGCGGTAATACGTAGGGGGCAAGCGTTGTCCGGATTTACTGGGTATAAAGGGAGCGCAGGCGGATTCGTAAGTCAGGGGTGAAATCCTACAGCTTAACTGTAGAACTGCCTTTGATACTGCGAGTCTTGAGATCGGAAGAGAGAGACGGAATTCCAGGTGTAGTGGTGAAATACGTAGATATCTGGAAGAACACCAATGGCGAAGGCAGTCTCTTGGTCCGTATCTGACGCTGAGGCTCGAAAGCGTGGGGAGCAAACAGGATTAGATACCCTGGTAGTCCACGCCGTAAACGATGAATACTAGGTGTTGGTCCCATAGGGATCAGTGCCGCAGCAAATGCATTAAGTATTCCACCTGGGGAGTACGATCGCAAGGTTGAAACTCAAAGGAATTGACGGGGGCCCGCACAAGCAGTGGAGCATGTGGTTT
>JAADIB010000255.1 GCA_013151565.1 Chlorobiota bacterium | reverse complement strand
CCGACTACTTTTGTAAGTTCATCCTCGGATTGCTTTTTGATTTCGTTAACACTTTTAAAATTAGTCAATAATTTTTCCGCTGCTTTTATGCCGATACCTTTGATCTCTGTTAACTCTGTTTTGAATGTCCGCTTACTTCTCCGCTCACGGTGGAATGTGATTGCAAAACGATGTGCTTCATCTCTTAAATGCTGAAGAAGTTTCAAGCTTGAGGAAGTCTTGGGGATTGTCTGAGCTTCCGGGTTCCCGGGGAAAAATATCTCTTCCAGTCTTTTAGCCAAACCGATAATATTATAATTTTTAAATTCAAGATCGTTCAATATCTCAACAGCGCTTGAGAGCTGCCCTTTACCGCCATCGACCATTATAAGCTCCGGCAGCGGTTCGTTCTCTTTCTTAAGTTTGGAATACCTTCGCTCAACTACTTCGCGCATACTGGCAAAGTCGTCAACTCCATCAACACTTTTGATAATGAATTTTCTATACAGACTTTTTCTCGGCTTGCCGTCAACAAATACAACCATACTCGCAACCGTATCGGAGCCTTGAATGTGTGAAATATCAAAGCACTCAATTTTGCGCGGAATAACGTTCAATCTAAGATCACGCTTTAAGGCAGAGAGTACGTATGGAAGATTTCCTTCCTTCTTCATCTTCTGAAGCTGTATCTCTTTTAATTGAAGAATCGCATTCTGCTTGCACATGTTAAGTATCGATTTTGCATCACTCTTAATTTTGGGTACAATAAATTTTACTTTTCGTTCCGCTTTAGAATTTAACCATTCTAACAAAGTATCTTTGCCGGAAGGAACAACTTCAAGAATAATTTCTCTTGGGACCTCAACGAACTCGTTGTAGTAAAATCTGATTATCGCGGAATAGACATCATTCAGCTCATCAGTCGTTTCCGCAGAAAGCTTTAATCTTTTCTGTCCGATCAATCTTCCGCTTCGGATATTCAGAATTGTACAAGCAACATCTTTCCCCTCAACGGCAGCGCTGATAATATCCCTATCGCCGAAATCGGTTGATACGATTTTCTGTTTCGATGCATAAACTTTCAGCTTACCAATCATATCACGGATCTGAGCAGCTTTTTCAAATTCAAAATTTTCAGAATGATTCTGCATCTCGGTCTTTAGTTCAGATATAAGCTCATCCGTTTTCCCTTTGAGAACTTGCATCACGCGGTAGACCATTTTTCTGTATTCACTTTCCGAGATAAGACCTTCGCACGGTCCGTCACATTTCTTTATATGATAATCGAGACAGAGTTTTACTTTTCCCTTATCAATCGAATCCTGATCAATATAATATTTGCAGCTTCTAATTCTGAAAGTCTGGTTTATCATTCGGAGTGACTGCTTCATATCTTTAACGTTTGTATATGGACCAAAATACTTTGAGCCATCCTGTATAACTTGTCTGGTAGAAAAAATTTGCGGGTATGGTTCATTGGTCACTCTGATATAAGGGAAAGTCTTGTCATCCTTGAGATTTATATTGTAACGCGGTCTTAACTCTTTGATCAAATTGTTTTCAAGTACAAGCGCTTCTACTTCGCTGTCTGTAACAATTATCTGGAAATCACGAACACGCTTGACCAACGCCAAAGTTTTAGGTGAATCCACATTGGAGTGGAAATATGACCGGACACGATTCCGCAAGTTTTTTCCCTTACCTACATAGATCACCTTTCCGTTTTTATCCTTGAATTGATAAATACCGGGCAGTGCAGGAACTGAGTTCAGCTTTTCTTTTAAGTCTTCGTTAATTTTCTGGTTATTAACAGTCATATGATCTGCAATTCTTTTAAGGCAAAGATAATAATTTTAAGAAATGATAACTATTAGAATATGATGTGAATTTTGGACGGATAATCTTATTTGTCGTAAATCGAGCATCGAAAAATCATACATACAATTTATAACTTTCGATTCACGAATATTTGTTTTTTTTGAGAATGCTTAAACATCAATAAGATTCCCGTTTAAAAATGCGGGAATGACTACATGACAGTTATTCCACTAACTTATTTTTCGTCTAAAAATTCCAGTCCATTTTCAATGACATAATCAGCATACCATGATAAATCTTTCACATTTTCCGGTTCGGTAAAATCTACGATTCTTCTATTGATAGTGTGAGTTGTTATGCTATCTCCACCTGAAGGATCTTCTGAGGTGCTTATAACAGTTTTAAGTGTATAATTTGAAACTACTACACCTTTCTCATCTATAATTCCAACAAAATTAAGAATTAGGTCATCACCAATTTTTATAACATGTTCTGTTTTATAATAAAGTCCTTTTTCATTCCCATAAATATCATTCCATTCAGTATAGTCTTTTACATCAAGATCTCTTTGAACAGCTAAAAACCGCGGAGAAGGTCTTAAATACATAGAATCTGCACTAACTGGACGGTAAACGGAATAAAAAGTATTTGGTTCAATTTTCTTCGGAAAAACCGGAAATTGATTTTCAAGCATTGTGGGTGTTAAAGTTGTATCAGTATTAATTGCATCCCTCTTCAAAAATATCTGTCCACTTCCCAAAACCTCGCTCTGTTGAAAAAGCACCCATTTTTCATCAACTGATACTAATATTTTACCGGAAGTTGGACCCAAATCTGATATAGAAGTAATGCTGTCCATGAGTGATTTTCCAGTGTATTCAACTTTCCCAATATATTCCAGACCATTTCCCTTTGTCAAAACAGTATCAAATTGCAGAGAATAGATATTCATAAACATTATCTCCATCGAATCAACATTACCGGAATATGTCCCAATAGCATAAACAGCTTTTTTGCCAATTGGGAACTTGATACTAATAGAATTATTTTCAACAGGCGACGTAACGCTTTCTGAACATGCAGTAAAAAATAATATAACTATAATGATTGGTAATAGTATTACGATTTTTATTTTCAATAAATTTTTCATTTTCCCCACCTTTTCATCTGTAAGCAATTTAATCTGTTAATTATTAATAGTTTTTTTTCGAAGTTAATTTTTTATTGCTTCAAACGTTCCGTGATTAGATATTCCGGCATAACTAAGCCACATCCATTTACCGCTAAACTTATTGCCTGTAATTGAACCTATTAGTTGAAGATTGTCGTCTCTAAATTGCGGGTTTAATTCTACCCATACTTTATCTTGGTCAATACCGCCAATCAGTTTACCGGCACCAACCTGAGGTCCAACATCTTGCGGATTGCCAATTTTTTCAAAACTCCAATTACCAATAATGTGTACAGAGTCTTTGTAATTCATCGTAAACCAGCCTTTAACAATTGCCGTTCCTAATGAATCATAACTTGTGTATGAATATGCACCAGGAGGTGTTGTCCCCACAAGGCTATCGCTTTCATTATCACATGAAGCAAGAGAAAATAGCAAAGCTGATAAAACGATGAAAAGTAATTTCTGCATTTTAATCTCCAATTATTATTTTAAAAGTATCATCTTCTTACTTTCCACAAAACTACCATCCCCGCCAACTGCAGGATAAACTTGCAAACGATAGAAATAAACCCCACTTGTAAGATTACTTGCATCGAATTGTACTT
>JAADIB010000140.1 GCA_013151565.1 Chlorobiota bacterium | reverse complement strand
TCTGTGTTCTATTTTAGGACGAATAGGCCTCGGCACAAAACCACCACCACAATTTGGACAAACGTTTTGAAGTATTCCCTCTACACAATCAATGCAAAATGTACATTCATAAGTACATATATTAGCTTCTGTAGAATCTGGAGGAAGGTCCTTATCACAACACTCGCAGTTTGGACGAAGCTCTAACATATTATTGTTACTCCTTATTTCTCATGCAAATAACGTTTAAATAAGCCGCGCGTCTTTTTGCGTCGGCTTTATTTTTTTGTTATGTGTTTTTAAGACCAAGTTTTTTAGCAAAAAATTCTTTTGATGATTCTAACTGATCTATGTGCCATTTAAGTAGAGTAGATTCTTTTAGTGATATCTCGCAACGCTCTTTACCATCTGGTAACCCTGGTGATCCATCAGGTGGATGCATTTGTTCATGCAAATAAACCATATCAATTGATTTTTGATGTATCTCATAAATTTTTTTTTGTACAGAATTATCAAAAAGGAAGGTCGCCTCAGATGCTTCTATGTAATACTCAGAGCATTGTTGGTATGTCGTTTTTCTCTCCCTCACAATATTTGAGAGGTGCTTTTGTACTGTTTTATATATTTTTAGCCTTCTTTCGTAAGTTTCATGACGCAACCGTTGCTCGTTAATTTTATGTTGATGGTAAGCAATATATAGAGCAATTAGCGCAATAACTGGGGTTAGTAGCGCCGACAGAATATCAATCCATGACGCCTCAGTTGGGGGCAATGACTCGATAATGATACGTGTTATTTCTTGTTTATCCATGTTGTTTATTTTCACACATAACGTCAAGTTAAGCTGCGGAGAGAACGGGCGCTTTTTTTGCGCTCTTTGCAAAAAACGCGCGGGTTCTCGGAGTCAGCTTGAACATTTTGTTAGCATTTTATACTATTTATTCTCAAAATATTCATCACATTCTTTAACGATAAATTCAGGTATTACTTCATATTTACACGGATTAAGTTGACATATATATTCATTTTCAATATGAAATGTTTCGTTAATATATTTTTTTACAACATTATTATCATGTTTGTCATTTATAATTCGAAATATCTGTAATTTTTCATAATCATTACGACACTGCTTATAAACTTCAATCATTTCTTCATTATTAGTTAGTTTATTTAAAATAGTATTGTAATCAAAATCAGGAACTCTAGATTTAATATTCTCTGATGCCTGTAGAATATCTCCTTCATTCATTTCAACTTGTTCTTCGCCGCTTATTTCAATTGGTTGATTGCGTTTATGAAGTAGATTTGATATTAATTGATACTCATTACCTTTATCGTTGATCGTTTCATAATATCGACGGAGATAAACTAACTTTATTATATTTTCTTCATGAGTTGCTACATTCTCGCTGCAAACTTGAGAAAATGTTAAAACATCTGATTTTTCAATGGGTATTTCAGTTACAACTCCATTTCTTGCTTTTAAAAATGAAGCCTTTGGAACAGGATTGAATGTATGCGGAAGATTTTTAATCATATCAATGATTGGTTCAAGATCATGAGTTAGCATTAACACTGTTTTACCTCTTAGTGATCTTTTTCCTCGAAAGAGCATTTCAATGATTGCAAATTTTTTATTCTTATCGAAGGATGATATTGGGTCATCAAGTATAATAAAATCTGGATTTTTTGATAGACATTCATACATAAAAAGTACCAGTGAGAATGCATTTTTTTCTCCATAGCTGAGATGCTGATTTCCACTTGATACAGACGATGACATGTCATTGTGGAGTAGTTTCATTTTATACTCTTCTTCATTGGCTTCAATATTTATACTATATTTGTAACCTGCGTACCTCAAAAAATCATTTATTTCAGTCTTATAATTATCTATCGTTGTGCGAATTCCTTCTTTTTGTCTATTAACCTCTCCTTGTAGTTTTCCTGCCTGTTTTAGTACAGAATCTAGGGATTCGTTAAGAACTTCAACTATTCTCTTAGTTTCATCAGATTTTAAAAATGGTAAAAGATCCAAGTTAATTTTTAATGATTCTATTTTATCGATAACTTTTTCTACATCTTCAAAAGTAAAAAATGTCATATTTTTTAAAGACATTAATTTATCTTTCAAAAGATCTATTTGTTCCTTTACTTGTTTTAGGTATGCTATTTCTTCTTTAGACAAGCCGGTTTTATTTTTTGTCATATCAAAAATATTAGTTCTTGCTTCATCAGAGAAGTATTTTTCTAGCCTTCCGACAACTCCTAAAACTTTAATTAAATGCTCGATAGATTTAGCATCATATTCATTACTGACACGTTTTATTTTTTCTTTGTTTTTTGTAGTTGAAGATGTGCAATACGGACAGTTCTCAGAAATATCAATGAAAGTATTTCCCGTTACTTGCCATTTAATCCACTTTGTATTTTGGTCGCTTTTCAAGTATTCAGAATATGATTCAAGACCAACTGGTATATTCTCTATCTTATTACCTTTTCCTAAGCCTTTCCCAATGCTACCAGCAGCAGAATATCCAGATTCTGATTTTCCAAAGCATCCACTTAACTCTGTTAAATCATTAATTATTTCATCTAGTTCCTTATTGTTTGAAAATGCATCTTTTATATCAGATATAATTTTCTCAATTTCTTTAATTTTTTGAATATACTCTTCATTTTTAATGAATATTTCAAAGCTATTTTGTATTAACTCATCCTGCTTAAAAACAAACTGATTAATATATGTGTCATTAAATATAGAAACTGACGATATTCCTTCAGCACCTACTATTTTGGGAATTACATCGTCAGGGTTATTCTCAGCATATTTAAAAGGGAGTAGTTCATTTAAACGACTGGAGTCTATAACACTTAGTTCTATAGCTTTTGCAATTGTACTTTTTCCAGATCCGTTTACACCATATTTGATGTTAAGTACATCATCATCAATAAATATGGTTGCTTCATCTATACTGTTACAATTATTTATTTTTAATTCCACAGTGCTACGATATCCTTTATTGATGCTAATGCCTGCTTCAGTTGACGTAAAAAGGGGCGCACTTTTTTGCATCGCAAAAAATGTGACGCTTTTTACGGTCAACTGAAAGCATTGGTTAGCT
>JAADIB010000394.1 GCA_013151565.1 Chlorobiota bacterium | reverse complement strand
TATTGAGAATTTTAATTCTAATATCAATCGGCATTTCGTGGATTACATAGGATATTGTTGAGTAATCAAATTTTTCATTCAAATGATCTTTCAGTTCTTCTGCATCTGTGTGGATAAAAGAAACATTCGGCTGCTTTGTTTTTTCCAATATTTGATTTGCCACTTTTATGTTTCTTGATGACAGATCGACCCCGACAACGGATTTGAATTTTTTCCCGGCTTGAAAAACGAACCTGCCGGTTCCGCATCCAATATCAACAATTGTTGAATTTTCTTCCATCATCGCCTGCATTATTCTGAATGTCTGATCTTGGTTCGGCGCAATGAATTTATCGTAGACCCAGCCGTCGTACCAGTGAAATTTATCTTGCATAGTTTTGTCCTTTTTATAATGACAAATATACAGTTTTTACTATTTATACTTTGACCAAAATATTGCTATATTTTAATATTCATCTAACTAAAATGAAGCGAATAAAATGAAAACAGCATTTTTAGTATTGCTTTCCTTAACGCTATTAAGTTGCAGTGGAACCAAAGAAGATTCTAACACAAATGAAATTAAACCCGTTGGACCATCGACCTATTTTTCTGAAAGAACTGATAATAATAAAAAGAAAGAGGTAACATTAAATTTTCTGACAGGAATGAATTTCATGTTGAAAGAAGTTTCCGTTGATAAAAACAACCAAACAATTATTTTTATCGGCACTGTTGAGTTGGACACTACGGGAGCAAATACGATAATTCTAAAAAGTGCATACGGTACTAAAAAAGTCAAAGTCAAGAATAGAACGGGTAATACCTTGACATTGTTGGACGTTAACGGGAAAGAAATAAAGCCGGAGCTAAAAAGAAAAGAGAACTTTGAACCCATTACCGATCCTTTTCCCATGAAAGGAATGTTCACATATATGGCAGATGCACCTTTGTTTGTAGAGTGTTTTACCCAAATGAAATTTCCGGTTGCAATGGAAAAAGACTATATATCATTAGAACGTGAATACTTATCCAATACGGAAGAACCGGGAAAACCGCTGCTGACAACCTTAATGGGAAGATTGGTTCCTCGTCCAAAGATGGAAGGCAAAGGAGAAAGATTAACTTTAGTAGTTGAAAAGTTCGAAAAAGTCTGGCTGAAAAGAGACTGTAAAAGTACGCTTTCAACAGCCAATCTAAAAAACACGTATTGGAAATTATTAGAAATTAATGGCAAGGAAATCAAAGTTCCAAGTAATGTTAGAGAACCGCACTTTATATTACGAACAGACGGCAAAATAATTAAGGGATTTGGAGGGTGCAATAATTTTATGGGCAGCTATAAAGCAGAAGAAAACAAAATTGAGTTCGGACCTATGGCGGGTACAAGAAAATTCTGCAAAGAGACAATGGATGTTGAAAATGCATTCATGAAAGTTTTCAAAGAGACAAACAACTATAAAATATTCGGAGAACAATTAGAACTTTATCATAACGATAAACTTATAGCAAAGTTCGAATCGGTTTATTTTTAAATCTGTGCAAATCTGTTGCATCCGTTAAATCAGCGTGCTATTTGCTATTCCTTAAAATTATTTCGGTTATTACTACTAATTATTTATAAAATATTATAGAAAAGTCTTAACTTTACTTAATAAATAATTATTAATTGAGCATTCTGAAAGGGGAATAATTATGGCGATAATCAGAGCATTCAAAGGACTTAGACCAGATCCAAAAGTTGCACACCTAGTTGCAAGCGTTCCTTATGATGTAGTTAACAGGGATGAAGCGGCAGAGTTGTGTAAAGATAATCCGATCAACTTTTTAAGGGTTACAAGATCGGAAATAGAGATGGATCCCGAGACTAATCCTTACTCGGAAGAAGTTTATCTGAAAGCAAAAGAAAATTTGGAGAGATTGACCAGAGAGGCTCCGCTGGTAACTGACGAAGAACCTCATTTTTATCTTTATAGATTGATATGGAATGATGTAACGCAAGTAGGAATTGCCGCTACGTTTTCGGTTGAAGATTACGACAATGATGTAATTTTAAAACATGAAAAAACACGCCGTGCAAAAGAAGACGACAGAACAAATCATATTGTTGCAACTAATGCTCAAACAGGCGCTGTGTTCTTGACCTACAAAGGCATAGAAGAAGTAAACATGGTTGTAGAAGAGGTTATGAAAAGCAGCGATCCGCTGTATGACTTTACAACACCGGATGGAGTTAAACATACTTTCTGGATGGTTCCGACAGAAGCGAATGATATTATAGAATTCGAGATAGGGAAAGCCGCTCATTTATATATTGCTGACGGACATCACAGGGCTGCTAGTGCAAGCAGAGCGCAGAAAGTAAAAATGGAAAACAATCCTGATCACACCGGGAGCGAGGAGTACAACTATTTTATGGCGGTATTGTTTCCCGCAGAACAATTAAAGATTCTGCCGTATAACAGGGTTGTGTTTGGGCTTAATGGTTTAACCGAAGAAGAGTTTTTGGATAAGGTAAAAACAAACTTTACCGTTTTGAGTTCCAGTATTTCATCCCCCGCGGCAAAAGGGGATATTGCAATGTATCTGAACAAAAAATGGTATATGCTTACTCCAAACAGCAACGTAACCCCGGGAAATTCGATCGGGGATAAATTGGATGTTTCAATTTTGCAGAACTTTTTACTCAAGCCTGTGCTGGGAATTGCAGATCCGCGTACGGATAATAACATCGGTTTTATCGGAGGAATTAGAGGAACGCAAGAACTGGAAAAACTTGTCGATTCAGGTGCGGCAAAAGTGGCTTTTTCAATGTATCCGGTTAGTGTGGACGATCTTATGAACATTTCCGATGCGGGAGAAACGATGCCTCCAAAATCAACTTGGTTTGAGCCGAAACTAAGAGACGGATTAGCTGTGCATTTAATATAATTTTAATAAACATAATAATAGGAATCTAAAAATGGAAAAGAGAATTTATAATTTCAGCGCCGGACCGGGAGTTTTGCCAGAGGAAGTTTTATTAGAAGCTCAGAAAAATCTGTTCGTTCTCGTATAAGGGACAAGGTCTTTCCGTAATGGAAATGAGTCACAGATCAAAATCGTTTGATGATATAATTAAATCGGCAGAAAAAGATCTGCGTCAACTACTTAATGTTGGCGACGATTATGCCGTTCTATTTTTACAGGGCGGAGCGACATTGCAGTTCTCTATGGTTCCCCTTAACTTAATGCCGCCGAACAATAAAGCTGATTATATCAATACAGGCGCGTGGTCAAAAAAGGCGATAAAAGAAGCCAAAAGAGTCGGGGAAGTTAATGTTGCAGCATCTTCCGAAGAATCCAACTTTAATTTCATACCAAAGCAAGGCGAATTAAACTTGAGCGCGGATGCTTCATATGTGCATTTTACCTCTAACAACACAATTTTCGGAACCGAGTTCAAAGCAGAACCGGAAGTCGGCAATGTTCCGCTTGTGTGCGACGCTTCATCCGATATTCTGTCGAAACCGATTGATGTTAAAAAATACGGATTGATTTACGCAGGAGCGCAGAAGAACATGGGACCGGCAGGAGCAGCATTGGTGATCGTGAAAAAATCGTTGCTTGAACGCTCACCGGGGGAACTTCATACATATTTGAATTATAATACTCATGTAGAAAAAGACTCAATGTACAACACACCGCCGACCTTTACAATTTACATAATGGGATTGGTTTACAAATGGCTGCTTAATAAAGGCGGACTAGAGGAAATGTACAAGATCAATCAAGCGAAAGCAGAAATGCTTTACGATGCAATAGATAATTCCGATGGGTTTTATAAAGGCTCCGCGGCAGTTGAAGATCGTTCGCTTATGAATGTGACATTTAACTTGCAGACAGAAGAACTCGAAAAGAAAATGATTGCAGAAGCAACCGAAAAAGGATTCTCAGGATTAAAGGGTCATCGTTCTGTCGGCGGTTTGCGTGCGTCAATTTATAACGCATTCCCGACAAAAGGCGTTGAGGACCTTGTTCAATTTATGAGTGATTTCAAAGCGAAGAATTAATTAATCACGTTCCTTAAGTCCCCTCTAGAGAGGGGATTTAGGGGTGTGTTGAATTTTAAAAATTTAGTATGACATTAAAAGTATAGAAACTATGAAAAAATTAATACCAATTACAATTCTTATCGTCCTATTTCTTATCAGCTGCAGCAAGGAGCCTGATGTGAAACTCTTCAGTCCGGAAGCATTTGCCTACACTTTGGATAACGGCTGGGAACTGAATGCCACTGTTCAAGCGTCGGGATTTGCACAAGTTG
>JAADIB010000138.1 GCA_013151565.1 Chlorobiota bacterium | reverse complement strand
ATTCTTCCTCTAGAACCACTTGCATTACCAGTTAAGGTAAAAAACAATAGTTTTTGGAGACTTGACTATACATCACTTACCTGTAGAGTTGAATATAAAATAAATGGTCAATGGGGTCGAGAAAACTATCAATTTGCACCTTTACCAACTATTGATCCAAACTGCACCAATGACCATGTATTTGAGGGATATGGTATAACAGAAATCCCATCTGCTGGACGCATAGATGTAACATTTAGGTATGTCTATTCACTTTTTAATATTGATTACGATATTACTCAAAGTTTTATTTTAGTTCAAAATGTTAATGGTGATATAAGATAGTTAACAATTAATACACCAGGTTCCATCGGACCGGTAACAATACCACATGAATATCAATATTTAATTAAAAAATATAAACCTTAGTTTTAATATTCATTAATTAGAACTTAATCCAATATTACAATATTGCTATAATATCTGTATATTTGTACTTAAATTTTGTAGGAATTAAATTACAGATCACTTCAAAAGCAGTGCAGTTTTAATACCTCAGTAAATTAACCATTTGTATAAATTATTTTTGGCTTAAATATAGATGAGTATTTTAAAAGAAATACAAAAACGAAAAACATTTGCTATTATTAGTCATCCCGATGCGGGTAAGACAACATTGACAGAAAAGTTGCTGTTATACAGCGGTGCAATACAAATAGCCGGAGCGGTGAAATCCAACAAGATCAAAAAAACCGCTACGTCAGATTTCCTTGATATTGAAAAGCAGCGCGGGATATCGGTAGCGTCATCTGTGCTTTCTTTCAATTATAAAGATCACAAAATTAATCTGCTTGATACACCGGGTCATAAGGATTTTGCAGAAGACACATACCGCACATTAACGGCTGTTGATAGTGTTATTCTTGTGATAGACTGTGTAAAAGGAGTTGAAGAACAGACGGAAAAACTTATGCAGGTCTGCCGTTTACGTAATACTCCTGTGATTATCTTTATCAATAAATTGGATAGGGAAGGACGGAGTCCGATTGAACTGCTTGATGAGATAGAGGAAAAACTGTCAATCAAAGTTAGACCAATGACATTTCCTTTTGGAATGGGTATTAGTTTTAGAGGCGTTTATAATATTTATAAAAATGAGTTTGAGTTTTATCAAACTAATAAACAGCAGATAGAAGACGACGTAAAGAAATTTTCCGGGATTGATGATCCGGAATTATCCAATACTTTTGGCGAGGATGTTTTAACTTTACAAGAAGATGTTGAATTGATAGATGGAATTTATGATGACTTTGATACTGAAAAATATTCAGCAGGTGAACAAGCCCCGGTGTTTTTCGGAAGTGCGTTGAATAACTTTGGAGTTAAGGAACTGCTTGATACATTTGTCGAAATTGCACCATCGCCAGTAGCGCGCGAAACAACGAAGGGAATGATTGAACCGACAGAAGAAAAATTAAGCGGCTTCGTGTTTAAGATCCATGCAAACATTGATCCCAAACATCGAGACAGAATGGCTTTCGTCCGAATTTGTTCAGGTCATTTTGAGAGGAATAAATATTATCATCATGTTAGACTGAAGCGGCAGATAAAATTCCCAAACCCCGCGTCATTCTTGGCGCAGAGCAAGTCGCTTGTTGAATCGGCTTATCCCGGAGATGTTATTGGTCTTTACGATTCCGGTACATTTAAAATCGGCGATACATTGACTGAGGGAGAATCCTTCATGTTCAAAGGCATTCCCCGATTCTCGCCTGAGATATTCAGAATTGTCATCAATAAAGATCCATTCAAATCAAAGCAGCTTGAAAAGGGCTTACTGCAGTTGACCGATGAAGGGTTAGCGCAATTGTTCATTCAGAAGGATACAAACAAAAAAGTGATTGGCGTTGTGGGCGAATTACAGTTCGATGTTATCAAGTATCGGCTTCTGAAAGAATTCGGGGCGACTTGTGATTTTACTTTTATGGAAGCATACAAAGCGTTTTGGCTGAAGTTTGAATCACAGTCAGATGCGGATGAACTTTTCAGACTTCGTTCAAATTCACTTTATACCGATAAGACCGGTAATGTTGTATTCATTGCCGAATCACCGTTTTCACTTAGCCGCGCGCAAGAGAAAAATCCGAAAGTGGAATTCTTATCTCAAGTTGAACATAATGATCAAACCGTTGAGTTAGAATCGATCACTTAATTTATTAAAAATGAGACGGCTTTCAAAAGTCTATTCAATCTCAAGAGATTTGTGTGGGCTAAAGCCCGAAGTGTTTTTGTATTTCTTCCCCCGACATAAATGTCGGGGCTACATTTGAGAAAAATCCGTACAAATTGGTTTAATCCGTTTTATCTGCGTGCTGTTTTTCTATAGAAAATATTAGCATAATTCAAGAATCAATGATATTTTTATTTATCTGATCATTTCTAATTCTAATGTTATGAGATATTATACGAAATTTCAGCTTCTTGGTTTCTTTCTCGGTCCCGCAATTGCCTTAATAATGATTCTCTCACCTACTCCTTCAAGTCTATCTTTAAGCGCCTGGAACACCGCTGCAGTTGCAATATTTCTGGCAATTTACTGGATCACAGAACCGATACCGCTTTATGTTACAGCATTGATCCCAATAATAGTATTCCCGCTGCTGAATATTAGTACAGTAAAAGAAACAACCACCCAATTCGGGCATCCATTAATATTTCTTTTCCTTGGCGGGTTTTTAATTGCGGAGGCAATTCAGAAATGGGGTTTGCATAAACGGATTGCTCTTAACATTATTAGGATTATTGGATTGAAGCCTAAAAATATAATTGCCGGCTTTATGATTAGCGGCGCTTTTTTAAGTATGTGGATAAGCAACACCGCAACAACGCTGATGATGCTGCCGATTGGGATTTCAGTTATCTCGGTTTATAATTCAAAGATTGAAAAAACAGATGAAAAGAATAACTTCGGAATTGCGCTGATGCTATCAATAGCCTATTCATGCAGCATTGGGGGAATTGGAACTTTGATTGGCACGCCGCCCAATGCATTGATGGCAGCATTTATGAACGAGAGTTACAATATTGAAATTGGTTTTGCACAGTGGATGATGATAGGAATACCGTTTGTTTTTCTGGCTCTTCCTCTTGCTTATTTTTTACTTACACGAGTTATTTTTCCTATGAAAACAGCCGAGGCGATCCAATCTGATTTGATGGAAGAAGAGTTTAAAAGTTTAGGCAAGATGAGACCGGTTGAAAAAAGAATACTTGCTATTTTCATTCTGACCGCTGTCCTTTGGATAATCCGCCCGCTGATCACAAAATATGTCAACGGTATATCGGATACATCAATAGTTGTGTTCACATCACTTCTTCTCTTCTTTCTTCCTTCCGGTAAAGGGGAGCCGATACTTCAATGGAAAGATGCAAAGAATATTTCTTGGGGAATTCTACTGCTGTTCGGCGGTGGACTTGCTCTGGCGATGGGAATTAAAAAGACTTGCCGAAGCGATTGCAAATTTTATTCTGCAGATTCATGGAATTCCGATAATAGTTCTGATAACAATATTGACAGCGTCAATTATTATTTTAACAGAGCTATCGAGTAATACTGCGACTGCAGCGGCTTTTCTACCAATCATTGCTTCTGTGGCTGTAGGGCTGGGAGTTAATCCGCTTGAGTTGGTCATTCCTGCAACAATTGCGGCAAGCTGTGCTTTTATGCTTCCGGTAGCAACTCCTCCAAATGCAATTGTGTTCAGCAGTAATCAAGTAACAATTAAGGATATGACAAGGGCGGGTATTTGGCTGGTGGTTTCTTTTGTATTCCTAATAGTAATAGTTACGCATGTATTGGTAAAAATTGTGTTCTAAGTTGTACTGTTAAAATTGAACAGCAATCAAAGTCCTATAAAGTGAAAAGGATTACGAAGTAGTTGAATTATTTTAGAAAGAGAATTCCAACACCGACTACTGCAACCAAAGCTCCGACAATTGAAATCAAGGAAAGTTTTTGTTTGTAATACAAGACAACCATTGGAAGCATAACAATTGGAGTTGTTGACATAATAGTAGAAGCAATTCCAACATAAGTATTTGCAACGGCTATTAAGCTGAAAGTAATTCCCAGGTAAGGTCCGACTACCGATCCGAACATTACCTGCTTCAATGCAGTTCTATCTTTACTAAAAACTCTAATCGGATTTTTAACTTTTCCGAAAAAGTAAACCATAGGGTAAAAGAAAATCAAAGAAGGAACTATTCTATACCAAGTCGCAACAAACCCGTTTATGTCGCCTTCAACAAAAGCATTTTTTGCAAAGATCAAAGCAACTGCTTGTCCAAGAGCGCCGAGGAAACAATAGAATACTCCTTTTGTTTTATTTTTAGGATGAAATTTCGGATCTGCTTGTTTTTCAATCACAACTATAAATACACCAAACAAAGTGACGATAATTCCCAAGATACTCCAGACAGAAATTATCTCTCCCAGAAAAAGAAAAGCTAATAATGTTGAGATCGGCGGAACAAGCGACATAACCAGCATACTGATTCTTGCTCCAACATATTGAAACCCGGCAAATAAGAATCCGTCGCCGAAAACCAAGCCAATTATTCCACTCATTCCTAAGAAGAACATTTGTTTGTGTGTTAGATTGATATCTAACCCAAAAAGTAAGATGGTAAGGGATAACAAAACCGCTGCAAATATTAAACGCGAAATATTTACAGTCAGTGAGCCGACTCTAAGTGAAGCCTCGGTAAAGGCAATGGATGTAACACCCCACAGTGATGCAGTTATAAGAGCGGCAGTTTCACCTAAGTAGGGCATGATTTCTCCATACAAATAAGTACTGCAGTAAATGGTATGTTGTAGAAAAGTTGTTCCATTTGTTAGTAGAGCTTTATGATCAGTATAACAGAACTAAAATAAAATTTATGTTCGAAAAATCAAAGTAGTTCGTCAAAATCTCTGATGGTCATACTTGCGCCTGAAAAATCGTGTAAAGAATTAAGATCATGCTTTAATCCAATTACTTTACATCCGGCTCTATTTCCTGCAACTATTCCTACTGATGAGTCCTCGAAGATCAATGTATTTTCCGCTGAAGTATTAAGTTTTTCAAGAGCAAGTAAATAAGCCTCGGGATCGGGCTTATGTTTTGTAACGTTCTCTTTAGTAATTAAAACATCAAATATTTTGCTTAAATTAATATTGTTTAGTATTTCGTCAGCCATCCATCTAGTTGCTGATGTTACAACACCGATCTTTTTGTTATTCTTTTTTAATAGAGTAAGGAGTTTATTTGTACCTTTGGTAAGCTCAACTTTTGAAGAAATCAGATCTTTGTACATCGAACGAAATATTTCATCAAATTCTTCATGCGGAATATCAATCTTTGATACTTCATAAAAATGATTTCTAACAGTTTCCCAGCTTTCTCCCATTACCGGTTTATAATCGGATAGATTTGCAGAGCCTCCGGCAGCAATACAAGTCTTTACCAGTGCTTCGCCTTTAAGTTTTTCAGATGCAACGAGCGTTCCATCCATATCAAATAAATAAGATTCAAAATTTAGTAGATCGTTCATGTGCTTTAAAATTGAGATTGAAAATAAGATAGACAAGATTTGCAAGAAGTGATTCTTAAAAAATCTTATAAAAAATTGTTGCCCTGTCAGGATTCGAACCCGAAACTAAGGTTCCAGAGACCTCTGTGTTACCATTACACCACAGGGCAATAATTAAAAATCTACGTTGTAAATTTAAAATATAAATCAGTAATAGTCGAGTACTAACTTAAGAATTGTTGCATATAAAATATTAATTAGGAATGTGAACAAGAAAATATTCCTTTGCGGTTGCACCTATCAGTTCTGCCTGCTTAATAGTCATATGTGTTTTATCATCTTCTGTTACTGCTCCGGCTTCGATTATTGCAAGGTCGCTTCCTTTAGTAAGTCTGACAAGATTATCACAATATGCCGTATCTCCGCCGTACAATACAGATTTTTTATCATAAGTAAATTTATATCCGAGAGCAGGAACTTTTACAGACTCTTTTCCGTGAGATTCATTATCATAATGTTCAACTTCAAATGGCTGTATTTTTATCTTTTTTCTTGTGAATGGAGATTCATTAACAATAACATGTAGGTTTATAGAGTATGGAAGTTCATGTTTGTAAACATCTATAAAGGCTTTTAATATGGTTGTGATCTCGATACTGCCGAGCGGATAGTGAATATTTAACCCACTCGATTTTCCCATAACAGTAAGATAAGTTAATAATCCCCAAAGTCCGCCGATGTGATCGTGATGACCGTGACTAATAAAAATATCTGAAATAGTTAGTATCTCATCTTTTTTGAAATTCTTGTTAAGATCTCTCAGAATTCCATCACCCGGATCAATAATAAAAAGTGAATGATCAGTTGATAGAACAATACCGGTTGCAATATTTGGTATTGAGCAGAAAACTTTCAAAGAAAGATCATCTTTCTCCCATAACATCGGATATTTATATATATTCTTTTTCTTCATCTTCCTAAATCTTAATCTTAAGTCTTAATCTTAAATCCTAATCTCACTCTCAATCTGATTTTTCAATAGCACTTCGGATCGAAGGCTGTTCCCTTAAAAAGGGGAATTACTTTTTATGTTTATTGCACTGTCCAAAAATATTAAATTGGAATGAATCGGGTGAGAAATCATTCTGGGAAACAATTTCTTCTACAATTCCGGAAATTTTATCATTAGTGAACTCAATTATATCTCCGCAAGTTTTGCAAATCAAGTGACCATGATTCTGCTTGTTATAGCTGGACTCATAAAAAGTTTTGTTATCCCCGAAGTTTCGCTTTATTAGCATGTTGCACTTAACAAGTAATTCTAACGAGTTATATACCGTAGCGCGGGAAACATTGGATTTTCCGTTTTTCATTTTAAGATATAATTCATCGGCGCTGAAATGATCATCGCTCTCAATAACATAATCTAAAACCTCAAAACGTTCCGGTGTAATTCTGTGCTTCCCGTTTTTTAGAAATTTCTTAAACTTTTCGTATGTTTCTTTTTTATCCAACTTAATCGCTGTCTTTTTATAATTCGAAAAAATTTTCTTTTATATAAAGTTTTTCTTATTTATACTTAATACAAATATAATATTTTTTTAATTCTTTAATATTAAAATAAAAAGAGTTAATTTTATAATCCTGCAATTAAATAAAACACAATTCATAAAGGAGAGAAAAATGGCAAATTCATTTGAAATAATTGAAAGAGTAGGAATTTCAAATATCAGTTTAAGCGATGCAATAAAAAAGGCTGTTCAAGAAGCTCATTCAGAAGAAAGAGTAGGGTGGTTTGAGGTTCTTGAGGAAAGAGGCAGAGTTACCCAGGAAGGAGAATTAGAATTTCAGGTAACAGTTAAAATTGGCAGAAAATTAGCATAAGGATTTTCAATGCGACTTAATGTAGGCGATTTAGCACCGGATTTTACGTTAAAAAGTGATTCATTCGAGAATGTCACTTTAAGCAGTTTTCACGGGAAGAAAAATGTGGTTTTAGTTTTCTTTCCGCTTATAAATACTTCGCCCTGTGAAAAAGAGTTATGCGCAATAAGAGACGATATTGAGAGCTACGAGCAGTTGGATACTCAAGTGCTTGCGATAAGTGTCGATAGCTCGTTTGCTCATAAATTATGGTCTGACCAGCTGAATTTTAATTTCCCTTTATTAAGTGATTTTAATAAAGAAGTTTCTGCAAGGTACGGTGCTCAATATGATATTTTTCTACCGGGCAAGTTCGATTATCATGGTGTAGCGAAACGTTCAGCTTTTGTTGTTGATAAAGATGGAATTATCAGGTATGCCGAAGTGCTTGAGGACGGAGCCTACGAACCGAATTATGATGCTATAAAAGAGGCTTTGAAAAAATTGATGTAAGGTCACATCATATAATTAAATTTAAAATAAATTTTCAGATTGGAGAGAGAAGATGCCGGAAGTTGGTAAAAAAGCTCCGCAATTTACATTGCCGGATAGTGACGGAAATAAAGTATCACTTAAAGATTATCTTGGACAAAAAGTTGTTCTGTACTTTTATCCAAAGGATAATACATCCGGGTGTACAAAGGAAGCTTGTGATTTTAGAGATTCAATTGCTCAATTCAAAAAACTTAAAGTTGCTGTTCTGGGAGTCAGTAAAGATTCTCAAAGTTCACATATAAAATTCAGAGATAAGTACGATCTCAATTTCCCTCTATTAAGCGATGTGGATACAAAAGTGATACAGAAATATGGTGTATGGAAAGAAAAGAGTATGTACGGAAAAAAATATATGGGAGTTGAACGGACAACATTCCTTATTGATGAAAAAGGTAAGATAGAGAAGATCTATAAGAAAGTTAAAGTTTCCGAACATGTAGAACAAGTTCTAAAAGATTTAAAGCAATAGATCAGACAGAATAATATGTTATATGTAACAAGACGTGAAGTTTTCAGCGCCTCTCATAGACTTGATAATAAATCTCTTTCTGAAGAAGAGAATAAAGCGATTTATGATAAATGTTATAACCGTTATGGTCATGGGCATAACTACACTTTGGAGGTTGTAGTTGCCGGAGATATTGATCCGAGAACGGGTTATGTGATTGATTTGAAGGAACTGAAAAAAATAATTCACGAAAATATAATTTCCAAAGTTGATCATCATCATTTCAATTATGATGTGGACTTTATGCAGGGAATTATTCCGACAACTGAAAACATAGCGGTTGCCGTTTGGCATCAGTTGGTCGATAAAATAACAACCGGTAAATTATATTCCGTTAAGATATTTGAAACGGAGAATAATTATATTGAATATAAAGGAGAGTAAGTTTTGGATTTGAAAAAAGTTTCTGAAAATATTAAAGTGATACTGGATGAAATTGAGGAAGATACAACTCGGGAAGGATTAGTAAAAACTCCTGAAAGGGTTGCAAAAGCTTATGACTTTTTGACTAAAGGATATAGGCAAAATGTTGATGATGTTATCAATGGAGCTATATTTGAGGAAAAGTATGACGAGATGGTTATAGTTAAAGATATTGATTTCTATAGTATGTGCGAACATCATCTGATACCGTTTTACGGAAAGGTTCACGTTGCATATATCCCTGACGGTAAGATTGTAGGAATAAGTAAAATTCCCAGAATAGTTGATATGTTTGCCAGAAGACTACAGGTACAGGAGAGAATGACTCAGCAGATAGCCGACGTACTCGCAGAAAAGCTACAGCCAAAAGGTGTTGCCGTTGTTGTAGAAGGTTATCATATGTGTATGATGATGCGCGGTGTGCAGCAGCAGAACTCAATTACTACAACCAGCGCTGTGCATGGCGCATTCAGAGCGGAAAAAACACGTTTGGAATTTTTAAGTCTAATTACAAGAAACCGTATTTAAATTATGAAAGAGAAAAGATCAGCAGTTTGGATAACAGGCGCAAGTTCGGGTATTGGCAAAGCCATTGCTCTTGAATTCATCAGAAATGGAGTTGATGTAATTGCTTCTTCACGAAAAGTTGATTCCTTAAAAAGGAATAAAGATGAATTTAATAATGAGCTTTTTCATTATGTCCCTTTGGACGTTACTAAACATGATGCTGTTAAATCGGCAGCAAAGGAAATATTTAAAAGTTATGATATTTGCTGTCTGATTAACAATGCCGGAATTACAACCTTCAGCCAAGCATCGAAGGATTCGCACAAAGTGGTTGATGGAATTATTAAAACGAATTTGCTCGGGGCTATCTCTACTATTCAAAATGTTCTTCCTCACTTCAAAAAGAAGGGTAGAGGTTTGATAATTAATATATTATCAATTGTAGTCAGAAAAACTTTCCAGAACAGCAGCGCTTATTCAGCTTCCAAAGCCGGACTGCTGGCTTATACAAATGTTTTAAGGGAAGAAGTAAGAACAGATAATATTAAAGTTGTAAACATTTTACCCGGAGCTACGAGAACACCGATCTGGCCTGCCGAAAGTTTATCAAAATATGCCAACAAGATGATGTCTCCAAGAGATATTGCAAAATTTATTTTTGAGATATATAAATTGAAATCTAATTTGGTTCCTGAAGAAATTGTTTTGCGACCTTTAGAGGGAGACATTTAGAAATATTGTTGTGTATAGATTATCGGCGCGAACCTGCCGGAAGGAGCAGCAGGTTCGCTTAAAAGATAGTTTTTATTGATCACTATCCCATTTATAATATCTAGGACCGTTTCCGTCTCTGCGACCCATGCAATCATGTCTTCCACGTTCTCCATGATGACGACCGCCGGCTCTGTAACCTTTACCTTGTCTATTTCCAAATTGACTAAAACGAGTAGTCCAAATTTCTTTCTGATCATTATTCAAAATGTTGTAAACATCAAGCCACATTTGAGTTTTCGAGGTTCTCATCTTGGCTAGAATTTCATTATTTGCTTTTGTTAGATCCAAAAGTTGATCAGAGTTAACATTTTTATCTGCCATCATTTTGCGTACTTCTGCTTGGTTTTTCTTTAACTCTGCTTGCAGATCAATTGCTTCCATCTGATGTTTGTATCTTATATCATTAAAAGCTGTGGTTTGTTCGTCAGTTAAATTCAGCATTTTCTGCATCATGAATCCACCGGAACCTTTTGGTCCCATCATTGGTCTGTGAGGTTTTTGGGGTTGTGCGGACAATAATGTTGTTCCTAAGAAGAATGCTGCTAATAGTGCTGCAATAATCATTCGTTTCATTTTTGTACTCCTTTTTTTTTGAATAAGAATTTAATTTTCACTTCTTGGACACACGCATTTCGGAAAAGGTTTAAAACTGGGAGAAAATTTTTTTTAAAAATATTTATCATTACTTTTTAAACCATCTTGCTTATTTAAGTGTCAAATAAATGCTAAAATAGTTATGTATGGAAAAACACGCTGAAGACAAACAACTGGTAAAAGATTTTTTGGATGGTGACGAAAAAGCATTCAAAAAGATTGTCGATAAATATTCGCGAAGAATTTATTGGCATGCATTCGGTATGCTGAATGACCATTTTGATGCTGACGAAGTAGTTCAAACTGTTTTGCTTGTTTTATATAAAAAATTGAGTACTTTTAATTTTGAATCATCGCTATATACATGGATATATAAAATTACAGCAACGCGTTCTTTGAATTATCTGAGAAAGAAAAAAATCAAAAATTTTTTCTCATTAGATTCGGATAATGTTAAGGAGATGTATTCAAAAGAAAATATTATATTAGATGTTGAGAGATCGGAAAAATTAAAAAAGGTTGGTGAAATATTGAATACGCTTCCAACAAAACAAAGGGAAGTATTTATGATGAAAACTTTTGAGGGAATGACATACGAAGAAATTGCAGAAGCTACTGGGAAAAGTGTTGGCGGGCTGAAAGCCAATTATTTCCACGCATTGAAAAAAATAACAGAGAAATACAATGAAGAAGATTGACGAAGAAAAAATATTGAAAATGTATTCCGGACTGCTGAGTGATTCAGAAGCAGAGGAGTTGAAAAACAGTTTAGACAACTCAAGTGATCCGGAAAATTTCACATCAAGGCTTGAAGATGAACTTACTGACATGAAAGAGATTTATCAGAATTATCCTGAGCCGAATTATTTTCATAATTTAAGCAATACTGTTATAAGTAAAGTGGAAGAGAGCAAAACTTCTATGTTCCAACCTTCTTTTGCTTATGCATTAGCTATTGCAATTGTAGTCTTTGTCGCTTCACAGTTGATGAATTTTAATACAGTTGATTCTAATTCCGAATATGCTGCTATGATCAATGCCTCAGATCTTGAAGAATATATTTCGGATCAATTATTAGATATGGATGAATTTGCAGAAGTTATTATTTCTGATAGTAATGAACTTGACTATGCCGAATATTTACTTAGTAATACTGGACCGACTGAGATGTTCCAAGCATCGGAGGAAAATGAGATCCTGAATTTGCTGGATGAATCCGTTGAAGAAGCAATTTTTAATGAACTCGTGAATAAAAAAATATTGTAGGTATATATATGAAAAAGATAATTGTTATTGCTGTTTTATCAATGCTTTCTACTCAAGTGAGTGTTGCTCAAAATTGGGCACAAAATAAATGGGGAATGACAGGAGGTAGAATTTCTGAGTTGGAAAAAATTAAGCTGATTGAAGTTCTGCAGATGGACGAAGAGACCACACTTAAGTTTTTTTCGAGAAGAAATATGCACCAGCTTAATCAGAAAAAAATCATGGGCAAGAGAGATTCTTTATTAAAACAGCTTGATAAAAGAATTATTGATGGTGATAAAAAAATAGATTATAAAAAAGAAATTTATAAAATTTTAGATATTGAAAAAGAATTATCGAATGAAAGAGAGAAATTCTTCAAATCTCTGGACGATATCCTATCTTATGAACAAATGGCGAAATTACTCGTTTTTGAAAAGAAATTCAGAAGCGAGATCCGAAAACAACTCATTAAACACGGTAAACGAGGGTGGAAGCATAGACCCAATATGGATTAAAATCCGGGAACAACTTCTAGTTTATAGTAGTAAAAGGAAAAGCGGATAAATTCCACTCGAGTAGTATTTTGTATTGATTTTTTTCGCAGACAGGTGTATTTTTGTTTTTCTATTTCTGCGGAAGTGGTGAAATTGGTATACACGCTATCTTGAGGGGGTAGTGCTCTAACGGGCATGCGGGTTCAAGTCCCGCCTTCCGCACAACAGATTTTTTAACAACTATCAGGGATACTGTAATGATGAAATTTAAAATATTTTTCTTAGCCGTACTATTTGCTTTTAGTTCAGCTATATTCGGTCAGAAAGCCGAAATGAATCCGGACGCTGCTAAACTATATAACGAAGGCAATAGCTTAGTGAAATCTGGTCAATACAGCGGTGCTCTTGAAAAATATAATTCTGCTCTTGAAATCGAAAAAAATGCAAAAATATATTATCAAAAAAGTATTGCTCTAAAAAAGTTAAGAAAATTTAAAGAAGCTGAATCAACACTTTTAGAATGTATCAAAGTTGATTCTAGTTTCGTATCTGCATACAGTGGTTTAGGAACTACATATTACTCTTTGAAAAAATATCAGAAAGCAATTGATAACTTCAACATATATATACAAAAAAGCGATAACGAAAAACAGAATCAAAAGATCAAAAAATTCATAGGTCTTGCTTATACTCAGTTAGGTCGAATTGCTAAGCAGGACGGGAAGCATAAAGCCGCTGTCAAATACCTAAAGGAAGCTACAGCGAGTTATGATTATGATGCCGCATATTTATTGCTGGCTGAGATCTATAACGATTTGGGTGAATACAAAAAAGCATTAGAAGTTGCAGATAAAGCTATTAATTACAGAAAGAAAATTTCTAAAGGCGCACCTTACTACTATAAAGGATTGGCATTCAAAGGATTAGGGGATAAAGAAAAAGCAAAAGAGAATTTTAAAATTGCTGTAAAAGATAAACAATATAAAAATAATGCAAAATACGAATTGAAAAATTTGAAGTAATTTTAAGATACATTATAATTAAAAAAAGCTCTCCTATATTTATGAAGGAGAGCTTTTTTTTTGCTACAATATACTGATCAAAACATTCAAACGAATATGAAGGGAATTTAGATCATCTCCGCTGCTTAATAGTGTGTTCATATTATAATGTGCCGAAAGATCAAGATCGATTATAGGAAGGAGTGTGAAATAAACTCCGGCTCCAAGCCCTAATCCGCTTTTGCTCAGAGATTCGCTGTATGTAACATCTCCGATTTTTGATTCACCTATTGAAGTTATCAAAAACTCAGCAGCTAGATAAGGTTTAAGTGGTCCAGGCAGTAAGGTCAACTCTGCTCCTAAACCAGTTGAGAAGAAACTGCTTTCATGTGTTATCCCGGCAACTTCTTTCGATAGCGGATTGCTGTAAAGATTTGCGGTGAAGTACAATGGAATCATCGGTAATCCTACAACAACCTTTCCGCCATAATGAAAGCCGCTATCAAATGTTGAAGTTGAACTTGTTATGGTTGTGTAACCACCACCGAGACCAACTTTAATTGTTTGTGCCTGTGCAGCAAAAACAAATAGAAAAAAGGAAAAAGTTATAACATATAGCATAAAACTTTTCATATTTCCTCCTGATATTATTTTATCAAATTTATTAATGTTAGATATTCAATATAAAAAATGTTAAGAACATAAAAAATATTAACTTATAAAAGTTACTGATTAATCTACTTTAAGTTTGTTCATCTTTTTATTATTTTTGAATAACTAAACATGTATTATGGACATCAATGTTATTTTATAGAGCTGCTTTTCGAAGATGTGAATTTTACCTCTTTAGATAATTAATAGATGTCAAATATTAATACTTTTTTAGTATTTTTGTTAGAATAATTGAGAAATTTTAAAAATTGATCAATAGTTTAAAAGTCTTAAACATTAATCATACAATAGGATTACTGTTAGACGTTTAATACATAGGATTTTATTAATCATTCTTTATATATGAAAAACTTCTTTCAAATTGGAATTATAATTCTTTTAAGTTTTAGTGCTGTTTATTCGCAGACCGATCTTGATCAAACCGAAGCTATGCAGTTTTATGATGATGAACAATATGCCATAGCTAGGAATATGTTTTTAGAGATCACGCAAAAAGACGACATCAACGACAACTTAATTGCAACATCAAAATTCTATGCTGCAAAGTGTCTGGTTCAATTGAACTTAATTGACGGTGCAATTGAAGAACTTGAATTCTTTATAAGAAAATATAAATTTTCTTCATATCGTCCGGAAGCCATTTATATGCTTGGGACTATTTATTTTGCAAAAGAGCAGTATTTCCAGGCAAGAGAGAAATTTATTCTTTTACTTGATGAATACCCAAATAATGAATTCAGCAGTATTTCATATTATTGGATTGGTCAATCCTTTGTGAATGAAAATAAATTTATCGAAGGTGAGGAGTTTTTACTCGAGGCGATTTCCAACGATAGGAATAGCGAGAAAGTTGATTATACGATCTACTCATTGGCTTACATTTACGAATTGAAAGGTGATTATAATTCTGCGGTAACTTATTATGACGAGTTGCTGGCTTATCATAGAGATAGTGAGTTAGCGCCGAGTGCCCAGCTTAGAATAGGTGCATGCTACTTTAATCTGAAACAGTATGATAGAGCTATTCTTGAACTGACTGATCCGCTTATCAATAAGCTGCCTGAAGATCAGCAGGTTGAAGCCGGATATTTATTAGCAAATGCTTATTTTAGACTGCATGAATATGATGAAGCCGAAAAGGCATTCAAGGATGTTTTAAGCAGAACAATTTCAACTAATGTTGAACGGCAAAGTAAATTTGGAATTGCCTGGGTTAACTTCCAGCAGCAGAATTATGAAACTGCGTATGATCAATTTTCCAGTTTAATAAATAAAGAACAGCCCGATAGCATCACAATAAAATCAACTTTTTGGAGCGCTGAGTGTAAAAGATATCTCGGAGATATAAAAGCGGCTCAGAAGATATATGACGAATTCCTTAAGAATTATCCGAATGATGAAATGGCTGATGCCGTTAAGCTAAGTTTAAGTATAATTCAGTTCAATAATAGGGAAACGAAGATCTCCGAGCGGAATCTTCTCATCGCTTCACAAGCGAAGGATAAGATAATCAGAGGCAGAGCGCTGACTTTGCTGGGTGAAATAAGTCTCGAAGGGAAAAAATATTCCGATGCTGAAGGATATTTTGCCAAAACCGTAAAGATACCTTTCCTTCCTAAAAAAATGTCGAGTAGAGCAATACTCGGGTTAGGAATTTCACAATATTATCTCAAAAATTACGATGACGCTTTGATGAATCTGAATGATTTGAATGTTCGTGATCAAAGATTTGAATCGAGGAAAGTCAATTTTTATCTTGCTGAAACATACTTTGACAAAGGCAATTACGCTGCAGCTCAACGTCATTATTATAGGATTGAAGATAAAGGTGATGAGTTAGATAAATTAGCATTGTATGGATCCGCATACTCTTATTTTAACATGAAAGATTTTGCAAATGCCGCTTATTATTTCAGAGAATATCTTACAAAATATCCTAAAGACAAAAATGCAAAAGATGCACGGTTAAGATTAGCCGATAGTTATTTCGGGATGAAGAATTTTAAATTAGCCACAGCCGAGTATAGGAAAATTTTTAATTCCTATGGAGTTAACTATCGAAATGCATATACACTTTATCAGTTTGGGCAGTCACTTTTTAAATCGGATGAATCGGATGAAGCTATTCAGAGAATGCAGCAGCTTCAAGCGGAATATCCAAAATCGAAATATAGAGATGATGCGCAGTATTTAATTGGATGGATAAATTTCCAAAGGGGTGATTTTGAAACAGCGCTTACCGATTACAAAAATCTTTTAGTAATGTATCCCAAATCGCCTATAAGACCAATTGCTTACTACTCAATAGGGGATTCATACTACAATATGGGTCAATATGATTCTTCGATTGTCTACTATCTTAAAATTATAAACGAGTATCCTGAAACGCGGTTCGTTTACGATGCAATAAATGGAATCCAGTACAGTTATTTAGCTAAAGATGATCCGGAAAAGGCTGTAGCATTGATAAACGCATATATTGTAAAATATCCTCATGCATCCAACAGTGAAAAAATATTGATGAAGAAAGGAGAAATTTATTATAGTTACGGAAATTACCAGAAGGCGATTGAAGGCTATAATGAAATGCTGAACTTCTATCCTAAAAGTGATATGGTTCCAACAGCAATGTACTGGGTTGGTAAAAGCTACGAAATGATTGAAGATACGCTTAATGCTATAGAGTATTTTTCTGCAGTTGTTGAAAAACATTTACGATCGGAATATGGAATTGAAGCGGTTATTGAATTAGGGATGATCTATTCTGGTCAAAAGGATTTTGGGAAAGAAATTGAACTTTATAAAAGTGTACTTCCAAAGATATCTAATTCTGATCATGCACAGGAGATTTTTTACTTAAAAGGTATTGCTGAGCTTAACAGTGGTGATCAAGAAGCAGCGTATAATACATTTACCGAGATCATTAAATATTATGATAAAACATTATTCTCGGCTAAGGCAAAAATTGAACTGGGAAAAATGGAGCTTAATGCAGGTCGTTTTCCAAATGCTGAACTACTTTTTAGTGAAGTAGCTCAGAATAGAACAGATGATATCGGCGCCCAAGCTCAGTACTATTGGGGATATGTGCTGTTTGAAGAAGGGAAATATGAAGAGGCGATCTCTGCTCTTGTAAGGGTTAGAACAGTGTATGCATCATATGACGAGTGGTTTATTAAATCCTTGCTTAAACTTGGTGACTGCTATATTCAGATAAAGGATAAGAAAAATGCCCGTGAGATGTATCGTGCCGTTGCCAAAAGACATCCGAACGATGAATATGGTAAAGAAGCGAAAAGTAAGCTGGCTGAACTTTAAAATTATAATTATTAAATAAATTATAATAATGAATTAAAATGAAAAATAATCTTTCGATCATATTGGCAATAATAATCTCATTACTGTTTCTCAGTAAGGAAAATTATTCGCAGAGCATTGAACTGCCCGACTTTGTTATTACAGGTGTTCAGAGTGTTTCGATTCCGACAATGAAGAAAAATAAATCTGAATATATCCCCGTGATCTCGGATGAATTTCTCACTCCAACGTATGACCCGGAAGATTTTACCCTTACTGACTATACCAGTCCAATTAAGAAGGAACTTGAACTTTACAAAGAACCTCATGGTTATAACGGGTTATTAAAAGTTGGTGTTGGTGCTCAGACACTTCCTATTGGAAATCTTTATTTTAATAAAAGTATTGGGCAGTTTCTTTTTGATACACACATTTGGGGCTTAAATGTCCGCGAGTACATTCCGAATGCCGGATACAATACTTCCGGTGGCAAGGTTAACTTCAATTATTTTATCAATAAAAGAAATCTTATGTTCCACGGACTCTCAATCAAACTTGATGCAACATTTGCGAGAGAAGGATACAAGCTATATGGTTCTATCTCTCCGACCGCAGCGAGAGAAAATAATTTCCAGAAATTTAACCTTTCATTTATTAACAGATTAAAGAGAACTTTAAACTATGGATTTAAAATCAGCGGGCGTAATGTAAACTTAACTAAAGATGATGTTAAGGAAAACCGGTATGACTGGAGTTTATTTCTTAAATATGATTTCGGTCTCTTTGCTCTTGGATTTGACGGTTTGGCAATCAGCCAAGATGTAATAAAGAATAATGGAATCTTGAATAAATACAATTACTTTGGCGGTAATGCGTTTGTTAAGTTCGACAGATCGGATCTATTCTACGTTAAAGCAGGTATTCATTATTCCGGTCAAGGTTCAAACAGCTTTTTCTCTCCATTCGCTGATGTTTCTTTCTTCGTCACGCGAGATGTTTCAATTTTTGCATCATACTACGGTGGGACAGAGTTCCTTACAGTGAATAACTTTATTGCAACAAATAGGTATTACAAAGCTGCGGATGTTGATAATGTTTTTCAGCGAACGAGTTCAAAAATATCCGGTGCTATAAAATATGAATACGAAAGGTTGCTTGAAATAAATGGTGGTGTAGCATTTTCCAAGTTGAACAGCTATCTCTATTTTGAGGATAATTTGGTTGACGGTATCTTCGATGTTAATTTAATTAATGATGTTGATAGGATGGCATTATTTTTTAATATAACTTTTAATACTCCACTTTATGGGAAATTATATGCGAATGTAGAAATGCAGGATGTTAAAAATTCTGCTGGTAAAAAAATACCGTATACGCCTACATTTACCGCAAGTTTTAGTTATACTTATTCCTTTACAAACGATCTGCTTGGTAAAACTGAATTCAAGTATTTTGAAGGTAATTATGCCAATTTGGAAAATACCCTGAAACTGCCAGGTTATTTTAATATGTCAATTTATCTTAGATATAATATTACACAACCACTTGCAGTAACAGCTACGATTGATAATCTTCTGAATAATAATAATTATGTATATAAAAATTACCGTGAAAAACCCTTTGATGTTATATTCGGTGTTGAATATAACTGGTAGTCTCTTTAATAACAGAGGAAATTAAGTTATGGAAAAACAAGTATTAAAAGAAAAAATACTTAAGGCGGTTGGGTTAAGTGAAGAACACACAGAGAAGGTTTTCGAAAGCTTTTTAAAAAAGGTTTCTGAAGTTCTTGACATAAGTCAAACAATTAAGATTGAAAATATCGGGTTTTTCCAGCTAAAGAAAGAACCGGTATCGCGCCTGGAAAGAGACTCATCAAAGAAGAGCAAAAAAATACTTATTTATAAAAGTATTGAAAGCGTAAGACCTCTAGGTTATGAAAATTTCTTAAAATTTGAAATTGAATCGACACATGAAGAACCAACAGCTTTTAGTGATTCTGTATTTAACCTCAGTATCGATAAGCCCTCAACAATATTCGATGAATCGGAAAGTGAAGTTGGTACGCAACCAGATGAAGAATTAGAGAATACTATTCAGAGTAAAATTAAACAGCTTGTTGCTTCCGGGGTTATACTGGACGGATATGAACTTTTGAATAAAGATTTTGTTTCTGCCGATGAGGAAATTTCAGTGGATGATATTGATGAAAAAAGCATGGAAGAGTTTGAAAAGCAGTTTTCTGAAGCGGAAGAATTTGATGATTCACTTATTGAAGATTCAATAGTAAAGGAAAGTGAAAAAGATCTGGATACTGATTTTCATTTTGATGAATCAATAAAAAGTGACGAACAAAAAGAAGAGATTGTAAGTGAGGAATCTGAAATTGAAGCAACTTCTGAACCTGAGCATAAAAATCCATTTGATGAATTAAACGATCTTGTAAATAAAGAAGAAGAAAAATCAGAAGTTGAAGAAAACGTGAATAGTCAAGCTGTTTACGATGAAGTTAAAAGCAGTTTGCGCAAAGATGATAAGGGAAATAAGCGATTATTAATATTGTTATTCGCAGCGATTTTTGTAATTCTTTTGGTTGCTATAATTTATTTTACATCTGCGCCAAGCACAACTCCACCGAAAACCCAAACTTTTGTAGCGCAGAAGGAAACGACACCGCAAAAACCTGTTCCTCCCGCAGTAAAAGTTGACACAACTATTACCGATAGTATGAAAAGTAAAGAAACAACTTCGGAAGCTGCGCTGTTAAAGAACGAAAGTGCAAAACAGGTTAAAAAAGAAATTCCAAAGCAAGCACCAAAAACGGATTATACCGGTTTGTACAGAAAAATTCCTAATGATGTTAGAATAACTGATCGAATTTATTTTGACGGAAAAAAATATACTATACAAGTATCAGCTTGGAAAAGTAGGACAATAGCAGAGCACGAAGTACAGAGATTGAAGAAAAAAGGTTTCGATGCATTTATTTATAAAGTTTTCATTAAGTCGAAAGATGCTACTTATAACAGAGTAAGAGTTGGATATTTTGACACAAAAACTGAAGCAGCACAATTTTTAAAACGTAATAAATTATAAATATATATAGAATTATTTAAGGGTTTAATTATGAGTTTATTATCAATTGTTCTAAAAGGCGGATGGATAATGTTGTTTATCTTTATCGCCTCTATTATTGCCGTAACTATAATTGTGGATAGAATATTAGTTATAAGAAAATCAAAATCCAATATACCTCAGTTTCTTGTTAAGATACGAGGGTTGCTTAAAAAGAAAGATATTGACGGTGCGCTGAATTACTGTATGGAAGAAAGAACTCCTGCTGCTAACATTGTGAAGAAAGGATTGAAAAAATATCATTTCGGACATGAAAGGGTTAAGGAGGCAATTGAAAGTGCAGGCAAGCAGGAAATAACCAAGTTAGAAAAAGGTTTAGCAGTATTGGCAACAATATCCGGTGTAGCTCCGCTGCTTGGGTTCTTGGGTACCGTTACAGGGATGATCTCTGCATTTATGAGAATTGAAGATCTGCAGGGAGCAGCAAACCCAAGTGATTTAGCGGGTGGTATTTGGGAAGCTCTTTTAACAACTGCGTTTGGTCTTGCTGTCGGTATTATCGCATATACTTTTTACAATTATCTTGTTAACTCTATCAACAAACTTGTGCTTGATATGGAAATAGTTTCGAATGATGTTGTTGATATAATTGAAGAAGTACGGGGTGACCAGCCGCGAAGACCTTCTGGTATAGAATAGAGAATGGAGAAAATATGAAATTTGAAATGGAAAATAAATCTTTGAGCATGTTTCACTTTTCTTCGCTTACCGATATTGTGATGCTGCTTCTTATCTTCTTTCTGCTTACATCACAGTTTGTAATTCAGACAGGGGTAAAAGTCAAACTGCCGGGTGCGGTTAATAATGAGCAGACGGTTCCATCGCGGATAGTTGTTTCAATTACTGAATTTGGTAAAATTTATGTCGGGCAAGATGAAGTTACCATGGATGCTTTAGCTCTGAAGTTGGAAGAGATAAAGAAAAATGCTGCAGAAGAGAACGTAATTATTCGTGCTGATAAAGCAACAAATATAGACTTGGTTATAAAAGTGATTGATGCGGCTAAAGGAGTTGGTATTGACAAGTTTACAATTGAAACGGAGAAAGAAACTTACTGATGTTTTGGAAGAAGAATGAATATAAATCAGCCGCGATATCAATTGCTATTCATTTAGTGATACTGTTGATATTGATGGCGTTTAGCTTCAATCCAGAGTATACTACGGATGAATATGTGACCGTAGGGTTTGGGACTTTCGGAAAACTTAGTTCATCGGGTGCGGTTTCTAAAAGTAAAAAGAAGAATCTGCCTAGAAAGAAAAAAATAGAAAAAAAAGTTGAAGTTCCTAAAACTATCAATATTGATGAGACCAATCCAGTTACACCGGTTGTAAAAAAAAGCAAAAAGGAAACGACAAAAAAAACAGACAAGAAGAATTCTGATAAAGAGAAAGTAGCAAAGGGACGGGAGCTGACAGGCGAGGGAACAGGTAAGTTCGGATTTGATATTGACTTCGGCGGTAAGGGAATGCGCAAGATTTATAGTTACATAATTCCTCAGTACCCATCCGGTGTTTCTAAAGAGATAGATGTAAAATTGCGTTTTACAATTCTGCCTGACGGAACAGTCGGAAATATTTTCCCTTTAATAAAAGCCGATACTAAGTTAGAAACGGCAGCTATCAGTTCACTGAGGCAATGGAGATTTGAACCTCTGCCGAAAGGACAAAAGCAAAGTCCGCAAACTGTTGTAATTACATTCCCATTCAGATTAAGGTAAGTTTTTCTAAATTCAATTAATAAATACTTGACTGAAATCTTAAGTAATGTTCTTTTGATTTCTCGAATTTAAAATTTGTGCACCGATAATTCCGCCAAGCATTCCAAATACAGAATTAAGAACAAGATTGTTTACTAATACAGAGAAAGTGTAGATCAAAGAAATGCCTGATGTTCTGATTGATTCAACAACATTACCAAGTATGTTCATCACATTGTCTTTTAAATTCTCGGAAATCGGGAATTGATTAATCACCTTTTGTAATTCCGAGTATGTTGCTACAATGTCATTGTTCTTTGTAATGAATGTTATAAAAAAATCGAGAATAGTACCGAACAGTGCAGCATATAAACCTGTTAGCAATCCGAACAATAATCCTTGTTTGATCTCTATCTTTGAATAATCGTTGTTTGCTTTCTGCTCTAACAGCAACGCAATAAAAGCCGCTACCGGAATTATTAAACAGCATCCGAAACTTTTTGCTACCGGCACAATGGAAAGAACACCTGCACCAAATCCTACAATTAAAGGCGATAAATATTTTTTCAATTTTCCTCTTCTCTTTTCTCTGCTAATAAAATTTGTAAACCTTTGTAAATATATATAATTCCTGCAATACCAAAAAGAAATCCTGAAAAAAGTGCAACTGGTTTTGAGTAAGTGTAAACGCCCAATGAATACAAAATTACATCAATAAACATTGGAACTGACGCAAAAATTAAGTACTTAATATTGTTTACCTTGATAATCGGTACGAATAACAGTATTAAAGCCGATACGAATGATCCCAAATAAATTCCCGCACAACGACTGCAGACTAATAAGTTATGTCCGTTTATCGATAATATCTTTTCTGGCTGCTGATGACAAACATGTGAATAGATAATATCCAAATACGGGTACAGAAAAGCCAGATTATTAAATTGTGGAATTAACACTTCAATAAAAATTCCCAATACCCAAACGAATATCAAAATGAAAAAGATTAATTTAAGATAAAAATTCAATTGAAGATCAAATATTAATTATTGAATAAACCAAAATCTCATTTTCCGTAAGAATATATAAGAGATTATTAAAGATAGTTGCTTCTACTATTACAGCATTTTCAGGTAAGTTCGGCGGAATGATCTTCGCAATTTTTTTTGTGGGATTTCTAAGGTTCAGATAATATAATTGTCTCTCGTCATTAACAACAAAATTATCAAAAGTAATATTTAGGTTAACAGCAGCAAAATCTAATTTCAATTTGAATAATCCCATACCGAATTGGTCGAACACTGTCACGATCTCATCGTCAAGAACAAATAATTTTGAATCTTGTGCAATACCAAGTTTTATCGGATCAACAAGCTGAAATTCGCCGGAATCATAACCACCGAATTCAATAAGAAAAACTCCTTCGGAATTATACTTCATGATTCTGGAATTATCTGAATCCAAAATGTAAATATCCCCTTGAATTGAAGTGGCGCAACTTGTAGGATAAATGAAATTATTTTTATCATCACTATTGCCGTCAGTTTTCAACATGAATAGATAATTCAGGTCTTTATCAAAAACTTGGATGCGGTTATTATTTTTATCGGTAACGTAAACTCTTAAGTCGGTAGCGTAAATATCAACCGGCTCGTCAAAAGTTGAAGTTTCCCATCCATAACCACCGATACTCTGCAGGATATTTCCAAGAGTATCAAGTTTTATTATATCATTTTTACCGGCGTCGGCAATGTAAAAGTTTCCAGTTGGAGTAAAACTAAATGCAGTCGCATTTTCAAATTCTCCCAAACTTTTTTGATAAACAATATCCTGCGAATTGATCAGCGATGTCAAGAATAGTAGAAATATTATAACATAATTAAAGCTCATAACAAAATATATAAAGAACTATAATCATAATGAAGTTAAAATAGAGAACTATATAGTTGATTAGCAATTAGTATTAGTTTAAATTTCGAGATAATATGTTAGAAATTAATTTTACAAAATTAACTGGCGCCGGCAACGATTTTATCTTAATCGATAAAAAACTTAACCAGAATTTGGAAATAGCGCCAAGTTTAATAAAAAATTTGTGCGATAGAAGGTTTGGTATTGGAGCCGATGGAATGCTGGTGATATCGGATGTTGATGATATCGATTTCGAAATGGAGTATTACAATTCTGATGGTTCAACTGGAATGCTCTGCGGAAACGGCGCTAGATGCATAATTAAGTACGCGGATTTTACCGGTCGAATAAAAGGTGCCAAGACTAAATTTAGATTTCAGTCAACTTTGTATTCTGGTGAAGTTCTTGATGAAAACGAGATAAAATTCAATCTGAATCCGCCGACCGATATTCGAAAGGATATCACAATTGAAGTATTAGGCAAATCGTTCAGAGCGGCTTTTATCAATACCGGCGCGCATCATGTTGTAATTGACTTGGACAAGCAGAGTTTTGATGAACCGGAACTGTGTGATATTGAGAAATTCCCGGTATCCAAGTATGGAAGAGCAATTAGATATAGCGATCAATTTGCACCGCTTGGTACTAATGTGAATTTTATTTCTAAAAATGGAGATGAGATAAAGATCAGAACTTATGAAAGAGGAGTAGAGCAGGAAACACTTGCATGCGGTACCGGATCGGTGGCTTCGGCAATTGTTTCATATATTAATGGTCACAGCATTCTTCCGATAAGTTTACGAACTAAGAGCAGCGAACTGCTTAAAGTTGATTTCAAAAATTCAAATGGCGAAGTTTTTGAAGATGTAACGTTATCCGGTCAGGCTAAAATTGTTTTTGAAGGAAGAATTAAAATATAAATTAATTACAAGGTAAATTATGGGTAAAGTTGTTTTTTCAATTAGGTACGAAGTTCTCGAGGATAAACTTGAAGATTATTTTGATGTTATCAGGGAACTAAAAAATATTATCAGCGCTGAAGAGTTGGAAGATTACAAAGTGTACAAAGTCCGCAGTAAAAAAAATCAATATGCTGAGCTTTATACTTTTGCAAGTCAAGAGGCATTCGATAATTTTGATGATAATCCGGACGAACGTGTGGATATTCTTATGAATAAACTTTCCGATCTGCTTAAACCCGGTTCTTCAGAGTACTTAACTTTAAATGAAATTTAAACGTAACTGATTATCATGGTCGAATATGTTGGTTCAATACATATCCATTCAACTTATTCCGATGGTTCCGGTACCGTTGATGAAATTATCGGATTTGCAAAGGAAGTAGGTTTGGATTATATAATTCTTACCGATCACAATACGCTTCGTGCAAAGGATGAAGGTAAAGAGGGATGGTATGGAAAAACCGCACTTATTGTAGGGGCTGAGATCAATGATAAAAAAAACAAGAATCACTATTTAGCTTTAGGTATTGATAAAACTTTCTCTTCACGTATTCCCGCAAAGGAATATGTAAAAAAAGTTAATGAAGCCGGAGGTATCGGTTTTATTGCTCATCCGCACGAAGAACGATCTTCAATGAAAAATCATCCGCCGTATCCATGGACAGAGTGGAAGATAGAAGATTTTACAGGTATTGAGATATGGAATCATATGTCGGAATGGATGGAAAGATTAACTGAGCAGAACAAATACAGTTCGTTTGTTCATCCGCTGAAAACTATTATTGCCCCTTCAAAGAAGACCTTGAAAATTTGGGATGAACTAAATCAAAAAAGAAGAGTTGTCGGGATTGGTGGAATTGATGCCCACGCTCACAAATTGAATTTACTCGGATTTTTTGAAGTGGAGGTATTTCCTTACAAAATACTTTTCAAATCGATCAGAACACACATTTTATGCGATCATAAATTCAAAAGAAGTAGAAAGAAAAATGAATTTGTTGATGATAAGAATATGCTTCTTGAAACATTGAAAGCAGGAAAATGTTTCGTATCCAATTATTATCATGCAGATGCAAAAGGGTTCAGATTTTTTGCGCAGGATTCTAACACCATTTATCACATGGGGGAAACGCTTAAATTTAGCAGAAGTATTCGGCTGAGAGTTCTTCTTCCCAACATAAGCGGACTGATAAGGTTGATCAGGAATGGAAGAAAAGTTGACGAAGTTGAGAATATAGATGCGGAATTCCGGATACAAATTCCCGGAGCTTATCGAGTTGAAGTTTATTTAGACGGAAATGCATGGATTTACTCAAATCATATTAGAATTGAGCGTTAATTTTTATTAAATTAGTAATCTATATTTTAAATTATTGTTTATCATTCGGGAGAAGATGTGTTAGCAAAAAAGAAGAAGTTATCAAAGAAAGAAATTAAAGAGGATAAACTCGTAACCACTTTTTATGAAGCAAGAGGTTTTTATGAAGAAAACCAAACTATGATCTTTGCAGCTGTAGGGATACTGGCTGCAATTATTATCGGGATTATTCTTTATACGAACAAAGTTGAAAGTGATAACCTTACTGCTTCGGTAGAATTAAGCAGGGTAATTCCAAGTTACAATGCAGGGCTTTATCAAGAAGCGATTGACGGTAAACCTGGAACAAAGATGCTGGGATTAATTAAAATTGTTGATGAATACGGTGATTCGGAGCTAGGAGAATTAGCAAGGATTTATTTGGCAAATGCTTACTATTTTACAGGGCAATACGATAAAGCCTTTGAGCAGTATGATGCATACTCCGGTAGCGATGATCTTATGATCGCAAGCGCCTTTGCTGGTAAGGCAAGTGTATATGCTATAAAATCTAATTATGAATCGGCAGCGGAATTTTATTCTAAAGCGGCTTCTGTATCTGAATACGATCCCTCTAATGCTGATTACCTGCTGAAAGCAGCAATCAATTATATAAAAAGTCATGATTTTGTGAACGCAAAAGCATCTCTTGAAAAAATCAAAAAAGATTACAAAGCTTCATTGGCTTCTAGAGAAGTTGATAGATACTTAGCTCAGATACCGGGCTAATTCTTGTATGAACAATGAACCATTCTAGTTGCTTGATTTTAGGGTAACTGGTAATTATATTTTAATTAAGTCAAATTTAAAGAAGGTAATATGTCAGATACATCAGATTTCCGAAACGGATTGATCATTAAATTCAAAAACGGTCTTTATACAATAACAGAATTCCAACATGTAAAACCTGGTAAGGGCGGCGCTTTCGTAAGAACCAAATTGAAGAACCTGCAAAACGGTAAAGTGCTTGATAATACATTCCGCGCTGGGGAATCGGTTGATGTTGTAAGAGTTGAACGTAAAAAATATCAGTTTCTTTATCGAGACGGCGATCAGCTTGTTTTAATGGATAACGAAACTTATGAACAGTTGAATGTTCAGAAAGATTATTTTGACGGGCAAGATCAATTTCTGAAGGAAAGTGAAGAGGTTGAATTATTACTGGACGATGATGATAATATTATAACAGTTGAAATTCCAATTTTCGTTCAATTAGAAGTAAAAGAAACTGAACCAGGATTTAAGGGAGACACAGCTACAAACGTTATGAAACCAGCCACGTTAGAGACAGGAGCGGTTATAAATGTTCCTCTCTTTGTAAATATCGGAGAAGTTCTTAAAGTGGATACACGTACTGGTGAATACGTAGAGAGAGTTAAAAACTAATTTAAGAGTGCTCATGGACATTAATCTACTGAAGCGACTTGTAAAAGTTGTTGAACAAAGTAATATAACCGAGTTTTCGGTTCAAGAAGGAGATCTAAAAATAAAGATCTCTAAAAACAGCAAGCAGTCTGTAAATACTGTAATTTCTCAACCAATAAATCCGGTTGTTCAAACGGCTGAGCCAGTTGCCGCTCAAGAGCCGAAAGCAAAGGAGGAAGAGGTAAACACGAATTACCATGAAATCCGTTCTCCTATTGTAGGTACCTTTTATCGTGCACCCGCACCGGATGCAGATACCTATGTGCAAGTTGGAGATATTGTTTCAGTCGGTTCGGTTCTTTGCATAGTTGAGGCAATGAAACTGATGAACGAAATTGAATCTGATGCTGACGGAAAAATCGTTAAGATATTGGTTGAGAATGCAACACCAGTTGAATATAACCAACCTCTGTTTTTAATTGAGAAAACTTAATCACTGCAAATTAAAAAGAGGTTTACTTGTTTAACAAAATCTTAATTGCTAATCGAGGGGAGATTGCCCTGAGAATTATCAGAACTTGTAAAGAGCTTGATATTCCTACCGTTGCAGTGTATTCTGAAGCTGATAGAGAAGCGGCGCATGTGGTCTTTGCCGATGAAGCAGTTTGTATTGGACCACCCAGCAGTACGGAAAGTTATCTTAAAATTAACAGCATAATAGC